>JBBQXY010000076.1:0-25807 GCA_038209195.1 Ktedonobacterales bacterium
GCGAGGGTATTAGCACCATTTATCAGGAGATCAATCTGATCCCTTTTCGTAGTGTGGCCGAGAATATATTTCTGGGGCGTGAATTCTTTCGCTGGGGACTGCTCGACTGGCGCAAAATGCACCGCGAGGCCGATGCCCTGCTCGATCGCCTGCATCTCTCGCTCGATGTAAGCAAACCCCTCAATACGTATAACACCGCGACCCAACAAATGGTAGCCATCGCCCGCGCCATCTCTTTCAAGAGCAAACTAGTGATCATGGATGAGCCAACCTCTTCGCTCAGCGATGACGAAGTGGAGACGCTCTTCACGGTGATTCGCCAGCTCAAAGCGGAGGGGGTGGCGACGATCTTTGTCAGTCATCGCCTCGACGAGCTGTACGTGATTTGCGACGGCATTACCATTTTGCGCGACGGCAAAACGGTTGGTGAGCAGTCGCTCCAAACCATGAGCAAGCTTGAGTTAGTCGCAAAGATGCTGGGCAAAGACCTGGGTAGCGTGCAGCGCAGCGGACAGACGAGCTTCAAGACTGGCAACCACCAGGCGCGCGCGGAAGTGCTTCTGAAGGCGACGGGCCTACGCGAAGGACGCAAGCTGCAAAACGCCAGCCTTCAGGTGCATCCAGGCGAGATTGTGGGCCTGGCCGGTCTGCTCGGCTCAGGGCGCAGCGAGGTGGCACGCTCCATTTTCGGCGCTGACAACCTCGCTAGCGGCACAGTTGCCATCAACGGAGGCACTCTGCTGCTGGGTATGATTGTAGAGGTGCTGCAGCTTGAGAATAACTATACCATCGATCATGGAGGAGGTCTCTACGTCAATTCTTTCTGGCAAACGGTCATTCGTGGCATCTTCCTGCTGGTCGTTATCCTGTTACAAAGCCGCCTACAGCGCCAACGCGCTAAAGGCAGTACATAGCAAATAACGTACTCGTGCGAGAGTGGATCGGCGGCCCTCAGGCATGCGGGAGCGCGCACAAGGCCGCCACTCCATTCTCGCCCACTCCATTCAGCATGTCCATTCCTGCATACCCGTTCCTTCAACGACCGCAGCGTAGTGCTGTCCGCGAGCAGTTGGCTCGCGCCGGAAGATCATGGGGGGGGTAAAATGAATGGCAGGGGATGAGGATCGCCTCTTCTCAAAGAAAGAACGGCCCTAAATCAAGGGAGAGGAACATGGATCGAAACGATACGCAAAAAGCAATAGCGAAGGCCATCGAGAGCGGAAAGACCGTTCTTGGCGTCGAGTTCGGCTCGACGCGCATCAAAGCAGTGCTGATCGACGAGGATCATACGCCCATCGCCTCGGGAAGCTCTGAGTGGGAAAACCGATTCGAACAAGGTATCTGGACATACCATCTCGAAGACGTCTGGACCGGCTTGCAGGAAAGCTACCGGAAGCTCAGCACCGAGGTCTCTGAAACCTACCGTGTCCAGCTCCAGACCATTGGTGCCATCGGCTTCAGTGGGATGATGCATGGGTATCTGGCACTCGATCAGAACGGAACCCTGCTTGCCCCATTTCGGACGTGGCGCAACACCATGACCGGACAGGCGGCAGAGAAACTCAGCGACTTGTTCCAATTCACTATCCCCCAACGCTGGAGCATTGCACACCTCTGCCAGGCGATATTGAATAAAGAACCTCACGTCAGGGACATTCAGTATCTGACCACGTTGGCAGGCTACGTTCATTGGAAGCTGACGGGGCAAAAGGTGCTGGGCGTTGGTGAAGCCTCGGGCATGTTTCCCATCGATAGCAAAACCAATACCTACGATGAGCGCATGATGGATCTGTTCAACGAACGGTTCGAGGTGGAAATGCTCCCGTGGAAACTTCAGCACATTCTGCCAAAGGTACTGGTTGCAGGAGATGCTGCTGGCATTCTCACGAAAGAAGGCGCCACGCTGATCGATCCCACAGGACAACTACGGGTGGGTATTCGGCTTTGTCCGCCCGAAGGTGACGCCGGTACAGGCATGGTTGCGACCAACAGCGTTGCCGAGCGAACGGGCAATGTTTCGGCAGGCACATCGGTCTTTGCCATGATCGTTTTGGAGCAGGCTCTCTCGCAACGCTACCCCGAGATCGACATGGTGACGACGCCCACAGGCAAGCCTGTCGCCATGGTACATAGCAACAACTGCACGTCCGATCTCAACGCCTGGGTCGCGTTGTTCCTAGAATTCACCAATGCGCTTGGGATGCAGATCAGTCAATCGGCTCTCTTTGAGTTGCTCTATAGCCAGGCGCTTGCAGGCGATGCGGATGGCGGCGGCCTGCTGGCCTACAACTACGTTTCGGGTGAGCATCTCACCCACCTTGAAGAGGGGCGTCCACTCTTCGTCCGGACACCCGAAAGCCGTTTCACGCTGGCAAATTTCATGCGGGTGCATCTGTTTTCGGCACTCGGCGCACTGAAGATCGGGTTGGACATTCTCTTTGAGCAGGAAAAGGTGCAGATCGACCAGATTCTCGGTCACGGCGGCTTCTTCAAAACAACGGACGTGGGTCAAAAGATGATGGCAGCAGTGCTGAATGTCCCCGTTTCCGTGATGGAGACCGCAGGCGAGGGCGGCGCATGGGGCATTGCGCTGCTAGCTTCCTATATGCTCCAGAAGGCAGCACATGAACCCCTAGAAGCCTTTCTGTCCAACCAGGTCTTTGCAAGGGAGAAGAGCAAGAGCATCGCTCCTGATCCAAGAGATGTCGAGGGCTTTACGGTATTCATGGAGCGATACAAAAAGGGGCTTGTCATCGAACGAGCTGCCGTGGATGGACTGAAGTAAAAGATTCACGATGAAGATGTACGATAAGAAAGAGAGGCAATACCTATGCTTGAACACCTGAAGGAAGAACTCTATCACTTGCATCTGGAGCTACCGAGGCACAACCTTGTGGTGTGGACCGGTGGCAACGTCAGTGCGCGCGACCCGCAGACCGGGCTGGTGGCTATCAAACCTTCGGGTGTGCGCTACGAGCAGTTGCGTCCCCATCACATGGTAGTGCTTGACCTGGAGGGCACCATCGTCGAGGGCGATCTCAATCCGTCCTCCGACACTTATAGCCATTTGTATATCTACCGCCACCGGCCCGATGTAGGTGGGGTGGTGCATACCCACTCTCGCTACGCCACGGCCTTCGCCGCAGTAGGGCGACCGATCCCGGTGGTGCTCACCGCCATTGCTGACGAGTTTGGCGGTGAGATCCCATGCGGCGGCTTTTCCCTTATCGGTGATGAGTCCATTGGCAAACTGGTGGTCGAGAGTATCGGTGTCTCACCAGCGGTGCTGCTGAAAAACCATGGCGTGTTCACCATCGGCAAGAGCGCGGAAGCCGCCGTGATGACAGAAGACAATGCGGCAGCCGTATGGATGGCTTTCCAGTTGGGCACCCCCGACGAAATCCCAGCCGAGGACGTGGCGAAGCTGCACTATCGCTACAAGAACGTCTACGGCCAGTAGGCGGCACGAGGCTACGAGGAGAGGAAAAGTATGACTTCGACAATCGATATTACGCAATACGAGGTGTGGTTCGTCACGGGCAGCCAGCACCTCTATGGGCCAGAGATACTCGAACGGGTGGCCGAGCACTCCAGAGAGATAGCCGAAGCTCTTGACCAGGTACGGGCTATCCCCGTGAAGGTCGTTTTCAAGCCTGTGATGACTGGGCCTGACGAGATTAGCAGGGTGTGTTTGGATGCCAACTCGTCCCCGCACTGTGTCGGCTTGATCACCTGGATGCACACCTTCTCACCCGCCAAGATGTGGATCGCTGGGCTCTCGCTGCTGCAGAAGCCGCTGGCCCATCTGCACACACAGTACAACCGCGACATCCCCTGGTCCGAGATCGACATGGACTTCATGAACCTCAACCAGTCCGCGCACGGCGACCGCGAGTTCGGCTTCATCGCCTCTCGTCTGCGTCTCTCCCGCAAGGTGATCGTGGGCTACTGGCAAGACGAAGACGTGCAGAACAGCCTAGGAGCGTGGGTGCGAGCCGCCTGTGCTTGGGCGGACTGGCAGGGGGCTCGTGTGGTGCGCTTGGGGGACAACATGCGCGAAGTGGCGGTCACCGAAGGCGATAAAGTAGAGGCACAGCGGCGCCTGGGCTATGCGGTCAACGGGTACGGCGTCGGCGACGTGGTCACGTATGTGAATGCAGTAACGGATGCAGAGGTGAACCGGCTGATCGGTGAATACGAGGAGCGCTACAAGGTGGCAGCAGAGCTTCGTGCGGGTGGTGCGCGTCATCAGCAGCTCCGCCACGGTGCCCGGCAGGAGATCGGCATTCGCCGGTTTCTGGATGAGCGCAAGGCCATAGCCTGGACCACCACCTTCGAGGATCTGCACGGCCTGGATCAATTGCCTGGCCTGGCGGCACAACGCCTCATGAACGATGGGTATGGGTATGGCGGGGAAGGTGACTGGAAGGCCGCCGCGTTAGTACGAGCCATGATGGTCATGGCCAGCGGCCTGCAAGGTGGTACCTCCTTTATGGAGGACTATACGTACCACTTGGATCCCGCTGGCATGAAGATTCTCGGCTCACACATGCTGGAAGTCTCGGAGCAGATAGCCGCCGAGAACGAACAACCACGCGTGGAGGTGCACCCACTGTCCATTGGTGGAAAGGCGGACCCTGTCCGTCTGGTGTTCGATGCCCGCACAGGGCCAGCGGTGGCTGCGACCATCATAGATATGGGCAACCGCTTCCGCATGGTCGTCAACGAAGTAGACGCCGTGTCAATGGATCAGCCCCTCCCCAAGCTGCCGGTGGCACGGGCGCTCTGGCTGCCGAGGCCGGACCTGATGACTGCCACCACCGCTTGGATTCTGGCCGGGGGCTCACACCACACGGGTTTCAGCTACGCTCTGACCGCTGAGCACCTGGAAGACTTCGCGGAGATGGCAGGCATAGAGTTTCTGCTCATCAACCATGACACGACGCTCTCCGCCTTCAAGAAAGAGGTCCGCTGGAACGAGATGTACTATCTGCTGGCCAATGGGCTCAGGTAGTGGAAGGGAAAAGCGATGGTCCAGAGTTGCAGCCTTGAAGTGGAAAGCGCATTTTTGCGTCAATGGCGCATTTTTATGTTATAATAGCCTCCAATCGTGAAAAGCTAGTTTATATACCGCTCTCAAGGTGTAACTCTGCATCTCCGCCTACAACTCACCCATTCATGGTAGGTGGTTAGCTGTGACTTTGCAGCCTACGGCTGCAAAGTCACAGCTAACCACCTACCAATTCTGCACACTGCCATAGGCAGTGAGGAATCGAGAAGGCAAGAAAAGCGGAGACTTGAGGATTTACCTCAAGGTCAGGAAAGGGTGGAGGGAAGGAAGCACATACATTATGAAACCACTGGTGGCTATTGTAGGCCGACCGAATGTCGGGAAATCTACATTTTTTAATCGTATGATTGGCGAACGCATCGCCATTGTCGAGGATATGCCGGGGACGACCCGCGACCGCATTTATGGCGATACCGATTGGAATGGGCGTGAATTCACCCTCATTGATACGGGCGGCCTTGAGTTTGGCACGACTATGCCTGTGGGGCAGGTGGGGCTGACCGGGCAACCGATCGATATTATGCAATATGTACAGGCCCAGGCGGAACTTGCCGTCGAAGAGGCCGATGTCATCATCTTTATGGTCGATGCCCGTTCCGGCATCACTGCCGCCGATGAAGAGGTGGCGGATCTGCTGCGTAAAAGCCAGAAACCCGTTGTGCTGGCTGTGAACAAGGCCGATAACGCGTCTCGTCGTCTGGATGCCGTCGAGTTTTATAGCATGGGATTGGGTGAGCCTATCACCATCTCGTCAATCCAGGGTACTGGTACTGGCGACTTGCTCGACCTTGTGGTGGAAGCTCTGCCGCCCGAAGACGAGAGCGATGCGGTCGAGGATGAGGATGTCTCGCGTATCGCTATTGTGGGTCGACCGAATGTCGGGAAATCTTCGCTGCTCAACGCCATCCTGGGCGTGCAGCGTTCGATTGTCAGCGATGTGCCGGGGACGACTCGCGATGCGATTGATACTGAGCTTGAGTACAAGGGACATAAGCTGGTGCTCATCGATACTGCCGGTATTCGGCGGCGTGGCAAAATCGGGCCGGGCGTCGAAAAATTCAGCGTTCTGCGTTCTACTCGTGCCATTGAGCGCTGCGATGTTGCGCTTCTCCTCGTCGATGCTAGTGAGGGGCTGGCGGCACAGGATACCCATATCGCGGGCGAGATTTTAGAGCAGGCCAAGGGCGTCATCATTGTCGTCAATAAATGGGACCTGGCACAGACACAACGACGTGCCGAACGCGAGGGCGAATTTCCCCATCCCGATGATGAGATCGAAAGTGCAGAGGGATACCAACGCATTATCGCGGAAGGCTTGAAATTTATTCCTTACGCGCCCATCGTCTTCACCTCGGCCAAGACCGGCTATCATGTGCAGTCCTTGCTGGATACCGCCCTCCACATCACAGAGATGCGCTACCTGCGTATTCCAACCGCACGGCTCAACGAGTTGGTGCAAGACGCTGTACGTCATCATAGCCCACCCGTGGTGCGCAATAAGACACTGCGCATCTTTTATGCAACCCAGACGCAGGTCAATCCGCCGACCTTCGTCTTCTTTGTCAATGATGCAACCGCGGTACACTTTTCCTACGAACGCTACCTGGAGAATCGCTTGCGTGATACCTTTGGCTTCAAGGGCACCGCTATTCGCATGTTCTTCAAGCCGCGCACCAAAGCTGAGCTAAAATAGTAAGAGAAGGAGAGAAAGAGAGGCGGCTTGTAACAAACAAACCGCCTCTCTTTCTCTCCTTCAACTTTTTTGCAGTCTCCAACGTAATATCTATGATAAAGAAATAACTTGCGCAATATATACTATATGAATACCGTGTCGGTTAGCCTATAAAGCGGAGTTTACTTTCAATACCAAGATAATTATGATATAGTGAATAAGCATGGATAAAGAGCGCAAATAGCATGTTATGTGAGGTAAAATATATGCCATTGAAACTTACTGCTGCCGATAAAACTGATGTTGGGAAACAACGCGAACAAAACGAAGATTCTGTCTATAAACGCATCGAAACTTCAAGTGATGGTGATCGTGGGCTTTTTATTGTCGCCGATGGGATGGGCGGCTACCAGGCGGGGGAAGTCGCTAGTCAGCTTGCTGTGGAAACGATCAGCAAAGCGATCGATGGTATTCATTTCTTTCGCCCGATTCAGGATCAGCCAACCATTACATTGACGCAGCCGCCAACTCCGATAGACCTGGACGCTACTATAATAATGACGCCAGCCAGTCCTCAAGAGCAGAACGAGAAACTCCAGCAGACAGTGCATTTACCGGAAACTCCCATTGGGAAAAAAATAGAAGATCAATTTATGCACGCTATTCAGGAAGCCAATAGTGCCATAGTGAAGTACGGTGAACGCAAAACATCTGCTCGTGGATTGGGCTGTACAGTCACTGCTGTCCTGATCGATAAAGATATGGCGTATGTTGCCAATGTGGGGGATAGCCGGACTTACCTCTTGCGTAAGGGCGAGCTGAAGCCGATTACCAAGGATCACTCGTTGGTGGCACGCCTGGTGGAGGCGAACCAGATCGAGCCGGAGGATGTCTATTCGCATCCCCAGCGTAATTTAATTTACCGCTCGCTCGGTGCTGGACATAAAACGGTCGAGGTGGATGTCTTCCACCAAAAACTCTATCCCGATGATGCACTGCTCCTCTGTTCTGACGGTCTATGGGAAATGGTACGTGGCGACGATCTAGAAAAAGAACTCAATGAGAAAGCAAGTCCCCAGAAAATATGTGACACATTAATTGACATGGCGAATGCCAATGGTGGTGAGGACAATATCTCAGCCATTGTGATTCATGTCAGTTAGGTGGAAGAAGAACTTTTGGAGAAAAGAGGCGTATGGCTCTCCCAATAGGTACGATTCTCGATGGAAAATTCAAGATTGTGCAGGTGCTCGGTGAAGGCGGTATGGGTACCGTTTATAAAGTTGAACTTGTGGGAAGACCAGGTTACTTTCGCGCCATCAAAGAATTATTGATAAACCCTACTACCAGTCTGGAGGAGCGCAGATCCGCAATTGAGCGTTTTGACAAAGAGATTGACCTGCTTTTTAACCTGAAACATCCACGTATTCCCTCCTTTATGCTCAGCTTTCAGGAGCGCGGGAATTACTACTTTGTGATGGAGTTTGTACCCGGCCAGAGTCTGGATAGGATGCTGGAAAAGCGCAATGCTCCGCTCAATGAAGACGACGTAATTAAGTGGATGATGCAAGTGTGTGAGGCGTTGACGTATATTCATTCGTTCAATCCACCCATTATCCTGCGCGACCTCAAGCCGGGCAATATCATGGTCACTGATACTGGCGATGTGCAGCTCATTGACTTTGGGATTGCACGCCGCTTTGACCCGAATAAACGCACCAATACCGAGAATCTTGGCACTATCTCGTATGCTTCGCCCGAACACCTGGGCTCCCTGGCATCGCCGGGGCAACGGCGCAATCCGCAGAATCCAAGCAAGTTAGTGCAAACCGACGCCCGCTCAGATATATACTCGTTGGGCGCGACGATGTACCATTTGCTGACCAATTACGAGCCTGACCCCATTCAGACGCCGGCTACAGGCAGTATACTCGCGAAAAACTCCCGCTTGCGTACTGTGCGTGTTGGCACTACCGCGGTTTGTCCGGTAGAGCAGGTGATTATCAAGGCGATGCAGCAGAATCCGGCGCAGCGCTTTCAAAACGCTGAGGCGATGCGTGCCGCTTTACAGCACTGCTTGCCGAATAACGCTGTGCCCACGACGATCCAGATACCGGCAATGTCATCGCCGAATGCCACGATCCTGGTTCCAGCGAGTGGTGTTATCTGTCCACGCTGTGGCTTTCAAAATCGTCCTGGTGCGAAGTTTTGTAAGCGGGATGGACAACCCTTGGTGCAAGGGGCAACTCCTGTGCCACCGCAAGCAAGGATACCAACTGCCTCGCGTATACCTATCCGTGCTCGCCCCAGTGCGCAACCTATCGTATCGCAACCTATTCGCGCCCGCCCTATCACGGCAACGAAGCCAGCCAGTGACCCTGTAGCGGCTGCCAACGCTGCTAAAGTGGGACAACATCAGTTTGGCAACAAAAACTATGTGGAAGCCATTCAACAGTTTAAGTTAGCTCTGTCGCTGGCGGCCCCATCGTATGAAGTGTTATACAATCTGGGTAGGGCCTACCGCCAATATAGCCTGTCTGCCAAAGATAAGGATAAGAAGCTCTTTACCGATAACATGAGAATGGCGGCTGAACAATTTCAGGCTGCTGCACGCGTCAAGTCGAATGCGCTGGACGCGCTTTTTCAGTTGGGTATGTGTTACCGCGATATGGCTTTGTATCCCCAGGCAACGGATATCTTTATGAAGGCCTTGCAGCTCAAACCGGATGATTCGGCGATCTATTATCAACTGGGCATGGTCTCTATGGAACAAGGGTACAACCAGAACGCGGAGAAGCAATTCCTCGAAGGGCTCAAACTCTCACCAGAACACGCGGGCATCTTGACCGCGCTGGGACACCTCTACCTGCAAATGGATCGGCCACAAAAGGCCATTGAGCGATTGCTCCAGGCCATTAAATACCAGGAAGATTACCCTGAAAGTTGGTACGAGTTAGGCCGAGCGCGGATGAAAACCCGCGAGTGGCGGCAGGCACTGGAAGCTCTAGAGAAGGCCAATGCGTTGCAGCCAGATATATCAAGTGTGTATAGTGCCATGGCCTTCTGCCTTCAGCGTCAGAATAAGAAGCAGGAAAGTCGCCAGAAAGTGGGCATGGCACTGCAACTCGACCCAAATAATAACGAGGCTAAACAATTACAAAAACTACTGAGATAGCTAAAGGAGGGCAGGATAATGATCTGTCCATCGTGCAATACACCAAATCGTGATGATGCCAAGTTTTGCAAGAAATGTCGCTATGACTTCCATGCCTCCGCAGTAAAGGCCAAGGTACCCGAAGCGGTCATGGTGAATCAACTATCTGCGCCCGCGCAAGGAGGGGTAAACGAGGTTGAGGATATCAGTCAGGCACCGACGCAGATCATCTCGCCACAGCAGATGATGGCCTTTCATGCCAACCTTTGGCAAAAAGACGGGGAGCAGGATCACCAGGGTACGCCATCCGCTGTGGTAGGAGCTGAGCCGGAAGGGCATAATGCGGAACTACCAGCGCAGGTGCCGTCTCCTGATCCTACGCCCATGCCGATGCCGCAGTTGCAAGATGAAGCAGCACCAGTGGTAACGAAGCAGTCGGAGGGGCAAAGTGAACAAGGCCCTCTCTCTGAGGCAGATGATGTGGTACCAATACCGCCGCCGCCACCGGTTACGGCTGACGGAGAGGTGGTGATAGCACCGCCACCGTCCATCGAGGAGAATAATCCCTATCTGATGGAGACGGTCTATCCGCCTCTAGCGGAGACAGTGTATGCATCGCCAGAGCCAGCAGAGACCACAGGAGCTACAGGAACTGCTGCCAACGTGGAGAAAGGCGAAGGCTCTCAGAAGCAGAGAGAAGATATGTTAGATAAAACAGTACCGGCTAATGACGACAATACGCATAATGCAGTGCCAGATGAGGTTGAGGGTGCGACTATCCTCCCCACTACCCCTGCAAATGCTACACCCGCTAACGGCGATTTCCCGACCTTAGTTGTTGGCACGACCGTTATTGGTCGCTATGAGGTGATGCAGGTTGTCAGTGACGAGGCATCGGCACATCTCTATGATGTCATAGATCATCAGGGCTATCAACGCTGCTGGAACTGCGCCTCTGAACAGAACGGCGAAGGTGATGAATTCTGCAACGACTGTGGAGCCGAACTGCTCAATGCACCCTATATTATGCACGAGTATGCCGCGACCGCTAATGGGCAGGATGCCAGTGTGCTGCACGGCAACATCGTCAACACCTTTGTGGATGCGGGCCGGACCTATGTGATTGTGCAGTTACAAGCCATCGAAGATGCTTTTCCCACTGGCGTTCATCTCCTTGCTGCTAGCGATTCGGACGCGGGCAATGTGCGGCGCAGTGAGCCAAACGAAGATAGCACCTTGTTGTTGACGCTGCAACGCGTCCATGAATCACAATCTATTCCATCGGGCGTGTTTATTGTGGCAGACGGCATGGGGGGTCACGATAATGGACAAGGGGCAAGTCGCCTGGCGATAAGCACTATCGCGGAACGAATGGTGCGCGAACTCCTTTCGGACCCGCTCATAGCTGAACAGAAGGGCGAGGCGGTCAAGCCATTTGACGAAGACGCCCTCGTTACGCTGCTGCAAGGCTCCGTGGAAGATGCCAATGCTGCCATTTGCAAAGTGAACCAACGCGATAAAACCGATATGGGGTCTACTATCACTGGCTTCATGGTCTATAAGGATTATGCCTACATCTTAAACGTTGGGGATAGTCGTACGTATATGATACGAGGTGGGCAAATTTATCAACTGACTACCGATCATTCCCTGGTTGGTCAGCTTGTCGCGGGCGGGTTAATCCAGCCTGACGACGTCTATACCCATCCGCAGAGAAGTCAAATTTTTCGGAGTCTCGGCGATAAATTAAATGTGCAGATCGACATTTTCAAGCAGCAGCTCCATCTTGGCGATATTCTGCTGAGTTGCTCTGACGGGTTGTGGGAGATGGTGCGCAATCCAGAACTGGAAGGCATTTTGACGAAAGCTCCGGACCCACAGGCAGCTTGTGCTCAGCTTATTGAGGCGGCCAATGCGAATGGTGGTGAGGATAATATTAGCTCTATCGTGGTGTTTGTGCATTAGGTAGGTAGGGCTCATTTTGCGTTTGTATCAGAAAGGGGTTTTGCGCCTGATATATGAATAATGATATACTACATCCAGCCAAGTGTGAAAGGAGTTACTTATTATGCCCGGTGAAGTAACATTGGCCCATCAGACCGGAAAAGATTTTATGCCGGTCACGGGTGGGAGCCAAGTGGCATATGTATTAATAGAAGCGAAACCAACTGAACTGATGGCCCAGGTGCGTATGCCGCTCAATTTTGCCCTGGTGCTTGACCATTCCGGTTCTATGAAGGGTCCGAAGCTAAAAAATGTCAAAGAAGCAGTAAAAATGGTGATAGATCGCTTGGAGCCAGGCGACTATATCTCCGTTGTGATTTTCGATGACACCTGTCAGGTCATTATCCCATCTATGCCAGCGCGCGACCCGGTGGGCATGAAGGCCGCTATTGATCGTATTCGTGATGCTGGCGGTACGACTATGTCGCTGGGAATGATCCAAGGTCTCAATGAATTGCGCCGTTGGAATATTCCCAATGCTATCAATCGCATGATCCTGCTGACCGACGGCGTCACTTATGGCGACTCTGATCGCTGCCGCCAGTTAGCACGCGATGCGCGCGCTGCGGGCATTTCCATCTATCCGTTAGGCATTGGCCAGGATTGGGATGAGAATTTGTTGGATACCATTGGTGAAATGAGTGGTGGCTTGCCAGCAGAGTTTATTCGCAATCCAGCGGATGCCATGGCCGTTTTTGAGCAACAGCTTCAAAATGCTGTCGCGGTGGCTGTGCGCAATGCTACGCTGACCCTACGTCTACCCGCGGGTGTTACACCGAAAAAGGCGGTAAAAGTGCTGCCCATTATCAGAGATTTTGGTGAGTCCGTGCTTTCAGATCGGCAAGTTGTGATCCAACTCGGCGATCTGGAGAAGGATAATGCACAATCGGTGTTGGTAGAATTGATGATCGACCCCCGTCCTGCTGGCTTGTTCCGTATTGCGCAAACCGAACTCAGTTACGATGTGCCGATTGCTAATCTGATTGGTGAAGTTGTGCGTGATGATATTAAAGTGACCTTCACCACCGATGCCAATGAAGCGGCCCAGGTCAATGGTTTGGTCATGAATTTTGCCGAAAAGGCCAACGCGCATCGTTTAGTTACCAAAGTCTTGGATGAATATAAGCGTACTGGGAAAGCGACTACGAAACTGGCCCCCAACGTCACCCGTGTGCTCGACCAGGAGACGCAGAATGCGCTCGAGCAGATCAACCAGGGGCAGCAGATTTCACCAGACCAGGTCAAATCTATTGGTAATAAGACTCGCAAACTAACCCAGCGTCTGGACGATTTAATACCCTGATATCGCTTTATATCATACATGTGGTACTCCAGGCACGGGTACCACATCATTCAACTAACGCATAACTCAATCGTATATACGTTAAGGAGGACAGAGTATCATGACAGTATATTGTTCCTTACATCATGCGAACCCTGATGGCTCAGCTTTTTGTGATGAGTGTGGTGAGCCATTACCCAGCACGGCACCCGATGCTTCGGCTGCCGCACCCGTTTCCACATTACCAGATGCAACGGGGACGCAAACCTGCCCGTCCTGTGGGGCGCAAAATCCGGCGGGAGAAGCATTCTGCTCAAATTGTGGCGCGAATATGCTTGCCGCGTCCGCTCCTGCCGCGGCCAATGCTAATTCCGCATCACCTATGCCGTCTATACCAGCATCAGTTCCTGACCTAGACTCAACTCCTGCTGCGGCACCTGTTATGTCAGCAGCCGCTACGGCTCTCGCGGCGCGTTTGATCGTCGAAGCCGACAACCAGGAGTTTGATCTAAGCGGTAAAGATAGTGTTGTTATTGGTCGTGAGGATGCCGTGAGCAATATCTTCCCGGATGTGGACTTGACGCCGCATGGCGGTGAAGAGGGTGGGGTTTCTCGCTTGCACGCACGCATTTTCGTTGAGAACGGTCAGTACATGCTGGAAGACGAAAACAGCACGAACTTCACCTTCCTTAACCGTCAGCGGCTGGCAGGAAAGGCTCCCACACCTTTGCACGATAACGACGAAGTCAAACTTGGGCGCGTGCTGTTGCGTTTCAAAACGCCGTAGCTAGTACCATCACCTCTACTCCGCATTTGACAGCCTGTACCTCTAACCGTTATAATCTACAGGATATCTCAAGTGGAGGAAAGAGAAAGAAAATATGAAACGAACATGGCAACCCAAGCGCATTCCGCGCTTACGCGAACACGGTTTTATGAAACGCATGGCGACTCGCAACGGTCGACGTGTTTTGAAAGCTCGCCGCGCCAAAGGGCGTTGGAAGCTAACGGTCTAGCACAGTTGTGGCACTTAATCGTGCGTTACGCCTGCGCAAGAACAGTGATTTTCAGCGAGTTAGGCAGCAGGGACGTAGCATAACGTCTCGGCTGCTTATCCTTGCATGGGTACCAAATGCAGAGTCGCGCTTGCGCGTCGGATTTGTGGTCAGTAAACGCATCTCAAAGCTGGCTGTTGAACGTAATTATATGAAACGGCTACTCAGTGAGGCGGTACGGCAAACGTTACCAGCCATTCCCGTTGGATGGGATATTGTTCTCAGCGCGAGAAACCAGGTAATGACTGCTGACCTGCATGTGCTTGAACAGGATATTGTGACATTATTGCATCGAGCGCGACTACTCGATCCCGCGCAAGCATAGACGGGTGTCGAGTTGTTGAGAACACACAAAGGTCGTCGGCAGTGAAATATATTGCACTTTTTTTAATACGTTTATACCAGCGCACGCTGTCGGTAGTCCTGCCCTCATCGTGTCGATTCATGCCCTCGTGTTCACAATATGGGTACGAGGCGATACAACGTTTTGGCTTTTTCCGTGGCGGTTGGTTGACAGCTAAACGCATTGGACGCTGTCACCCCTTTTACCACGGTAATTTCTATGATCCAGTGCCAGAACAATTGGTGACTAGATCGAGGAAGGCAGGAGAGACTCGTGGGTGAGATAGGCTATCTTTTTAACCTCATTTTTACATATCCAATTTTTAATGCTCTGATGCTCTTATATCGCCTCATTGGCGATTTCGGCGTATCAATTATTGTGTTAACGCTAACTGTGAAGCTGATCCTTTTTCCGTTGACATTGCAGCAACTCAAGTCGATGAAGGCCACGCAAGCCTTACAACCGCAAATGGCGGAAATCAAGAAACGCTACCCGAAAGACCAGAAGGCGCAGGCCGAGGCCACGCAGGCTCTCTACAAAGAGTACGGCATGAACCCTTTGTTTGGCAACTGCCTTCCTCTTTTGATTCAAATGCCCGTTCTCTTTGGCTTGTTCTATGCCCTCAGCGCGGTCTTACGATCCGCGAAGACTGTCGGCGATATTAACAAGCTGCTCTATCCGTTTATACCAGCTTTTACCAAGTTCCCGAATATCGACTTGAACTGGTTTACCTTTCTCAATTCCAGTTGGCACTTCTCGCTGGGCTCTCCTGACCCGACCCATATTCTACCCATTCTGGCTGCGCTAGCCACTTTTGTGCAGTTACGTATGTCACAGCCCAAGACGCCCAAAACGGCAGGGCCGACAGATGCAATGGCGCAGCAGATGAAAATAATGCAGTTGATTTCTCCTGCCATGGTGCTGTTCTTTGGTTGGAGCTATGCCGCTGGCTTGGCTCTTTATTGGACGATTTCATCCGTTTTCGCTATGTTCCAGCAGTACTTCGTCTCTGGTTGGGGTTCGCTCATGATTGCACCAAATTTGATCAGCAACAAGAGCAACGAGAAGAGCAATGGCAAGACCAGCTATACTGGCGACCAGTCGAAAGAAACCCAACTCTTAGCACGTTCCAAGGACTCAGGCACCGAGACTATTGTCGAAAGTGGCCCGATTGGCAGCCAACTGCGCACCTACCCGAATGCGAATGGTTCGTCAGCAGCCCGCCGCCGCAGCGCGTCAGCCCGTCGCCGCAGCAGTAATAACATTCCCAAGCGCAATCCGTCCGGTAGTTGACCGGAGTGTCATGCGTGGACACACTTCATGTGAATGCCGCCGCCGGCGGCATTCACATGAAGTGTGTCCACGCATGACAGATATTTTTGCAAGGGCGGCCTTGATTACAATGTAGCTAGCAAAAGCAGAGCAACGATAGAACGAAAGTAAATAAAGGGAGGCAAGCAAAAAGTGGAAAGCATAGAGGCTAGTGGCAAAAGTGTTGATGAGGCTGTGCTACAGGCTCTGTCACGTTTGGGGAAACGTCGTGACGAAGTAGAGATCACCGTGTTACAAACGCCAAGTCGTGGAGCTTTCGGTCTAGGTAGCAAAGATGCCCGTGTTCTTGTGTCGGTACGGTCGCAAAGTATCGGTGCGGTGATTACGCCTGAGATGGCCGATGCCATCCTTGGTCCTGATGATGAAGTCCTCTCAGAGGAGGAACTCTACGTTGATGATGAAGTCCTCTCAGAGGAGGAACTCTACGTTGATGATGAAGAGGAATACGAGGACGAGGATGAGGACGAAGAATTGGTCGATGAAGACGAGGGCGAAGAGGATATAGAGTTTGACGAAGGCGAGATGGAAGAAGTACCTGCCTCCATTCTCTCTGCTACGGCTCTTGCTCCCAACCTGGCTGCCGCTGATTTTAGCCTGGGTGATATCAGTGCCGTCGAAGGTGAGATGCAAGAGGTTGAGGTTCCTACTCGTGAAGATGTCGAGATTACGATCGATGTCTTGCAACATATTTTACGCTATATGAATATTCACGCCACAGTCCAGGTGCGCTCCAATAGCCCGCTAACTTTGAACATTCAGGGTATACATGAAAACTTGGGGCTGCTGATTGGGCGTCGTGGTGAAACACTAGCCGCGCTACAATTACTCGTCAGCCTGATCGTCGGGCATCGAACCAAACATCGCATGAGAATTATCATCGACGCCGAAAATTACCGCGAACGACGCGAAGAGAATTTGCGTTCCCTGGCTCAGCGCGTGGCGCAGCAGGTGCGCAACTATCGTCGCTCGATCGCTCTGGAAGCGATGCCGCCCAACGAACGGCGTATCGTCCATATCGCTCTTGCTGAAAGCAAAGACATCAGTACCGAGAGTATTGGTGAAGGTGATGCCCGACGCGTGGTTATCTCTCTGAAGCGTACAACTCGTTAGGAATAGTGCTCTTTGAGCAATGTATACTACCCACTCTCTACTGGCAGTGTCCCTGAGTTTTTGACCATCGGTCATGTCACCCGCGACGTACATCCCGATGGTTCATTTACACTCGGAGGCACCGTAACATTTGCCGCCTTCACCGCCTACCGTTTGGGATTAGTGGCGGCTATAGTTACCTGTGCTGACGCAGCACTGATTACCGCCCTTCCCTCTCATCTACCTAATATTGGCCTGGTTGTGCGCCCTTCGGAAGCGACTACTACCTTTGCCAACCAGTATAGCGAAGGCTTCCGCACGCAATATCTCCGCGCGCGCTCAGATGAGCAAGATGTTGAAGATGTGCCATCCTCTTGGCGGAATACTCCCATTGTGTTGCTCGGCCCACTCGCGCAGGAACTTTCCCAAGACTTTGTCACGCTGTTTACGCGGCGTTCAGGCGCCCTCATTGCCGCCACACCACAGGGCTGGCTGCGCCGTTGGGATAGCGATGGGCGCGTCTGGCCCACGCCCTGGCTCGAGGCTGAACAGACCCTATCTCAAATGGATGTGCTTATCCTCAGCCATGATGATCTGCTTCCCTTTGCGGATGGTAATCGGCGGGATGCTGACGCCATTCTGGCCCGCTGGAGCTTACAGGTACCGCTCCTCGTGGCTACTGATGGTCGCCATGGCGCGACGCTGTTCCAACAAGGTAAGGCCGAGCGTTTCACCGCCTATGCCACACGCGAGGTAGACCCCACCGGTGCTGGCGACGTCTTCGCCGCCGCCTTTCTCTGCCATCTGCATCGCCATGGCGATCCTCGGGCCGCTATCAATTTCGCAAACTGTGTTGCCTCTTTCTCGGTAGAGCAAGAGGGTATCAAGGGCATCCCTACGGTAGAGATGGTAGAGGAGCGGCTAGCAAGGATATAGGATATTTAGGATAGGTGCTTTCTTGCATGGTTAATGCTTTTTATGGTTTTTCTTATGACCTACGTTTACTTGTTGCGCAGTAGCTGTAGCTGCTATATCTGCTGCGGCTGGTTGTGTAGGGACAATCGCACTCTTCTGTGAAACTTGCCATGTACCTTCGGCACCTGCTTGTGCATTGCATTGCCCATTTGATCCCACGCTACAATAGTTTCCCGACAGGCTACTATTGGACTGCACTGTACCAACAAAGAGGAGGGGGGCATTGCCGTGGCTGCTTGCCACCGTGAAGCTGAGCTGTTTCGCGGTATCAATATTGCCAGTGAAGGGGCCGCTACCCGTGAGCGCGGGACCAACGGTGAATTGGCCATTGATCTTTCCCTGGTTTTGTTGCATAGAAAGTCCCATGCTGGTAACGATGTGGGCTGTCGTATCATCAATACTCCCGCTGTATGTCCCGGCTATATTTGAATAGGTGCCGTTTGCGAAGCTTCCCAGCGGCGTTGAGCCGAGGTGGGGCAAGATAAACCAATACCAGACGAGTCCACTGCCGATAAGCATAAGGAGTGCTAACAGTAGCATAATCACCAACCATGGTCGAGGTCTACTTCTCTTGGTCGGCGCTGCATAGAAATATGGCTCGTTCTGCGCTATCGGAGGTGTGAAAGATACAAGCTCTACTCCTGGTGTCGCTTGCGCTACTTGCGTGGGAGCATGGACCGCGGCGGATGTGACCGAATCCATGATCAGCGGCGAGGGTTTTAACTCTTCGGGAGTTATCGTCTCTTGTTGCGGCGAGTAGTATGGTACTTCTACCGCTACAGGAGACGCATTTTGAGGTAAGGCCGTAAAAGCCTGCGTTGGTTCTGTGTAGAAAGACGCGTCAATCTGGCTGGCATGCTCAAAAGCCTCGGCGAAGTCCTGGATAGAGTGGTAACGCTCGTGGTAATCCTTGGCGAGTGCTTTCATTAGCACCTGCTCTATGGCTCTGCCAATATCGGGCCGCTTCTCGTGCAATGGTGGAACGGGTGCCATGGTATGTTGAATTGCCACCTCGGTGCCTGACCCATGAAAGGGCAGTTCTCCTGCTAACCATTCGTAGATGACGACAGCCAGGGCATACTGATCACTGGCTGGGCGCGACTTGCCTTGGAACTGTTCGGGGGCCATATACGAAATCGTGCCAACAACATCTTCTTGCAGGGAATTCTGATAGCCCGTATTTTGCGCAACCTGCGCCGTGCCGAAGTCGCTCAGCAACACCTCCTCGTTGCGATCCAGCAACATATTTTCAGGTTTAATGTCGCGATGAACGAAATGTTGGTCGTGTGCGTATTGCAAAGCTTCTGCCACCTGCTTTACATAAGATAGGACGGTACTGAGGGCAAGCCGCTCTCCTCTGGGGTGTCGCCGCCGTAGCGAACCATTGGGAGCGTAATCCATGACCATGAAAGGGATGTCATGCGCTACATCGAAATCAAAGACGCGCACAATATGTGGATGCACGAGGCTAGCGATAATGCGTCCCTCTTCTTGAAAACGGTCGATATCCTCGCTACTGCCCAGGCGCGCATGCAAAACTTTGATCGCTGCCGGCGTGTTGAGGCGTAGATGCTCTCCCAGATACACTTCGGCATAGCCTCCATGTCCCAGAGATTGGAGCAGGCGATAATTCCCTAATTGTTGTCCTACAAGTTCAAGCATAGTACTATACCTTTTTATAAAAGAACTTTGGAGATAGATAAAAACATAGCTCAATAGAAAAAATAAGTAACCCCATACGTATATGACGAATAACTAAGACGATAAGATGCAAGGGGAGAGGGAGTATCTCCTCTTTTTTTTTTGTAGTATGCCGATGGTGATATATAGCGTGAACTCGTTGCCTAGGAGGAAAGTTTTGCAACTAACTCAATCTCATCGTAAATTTACGTCTCTCGTCAAGTGCGTAATGCTGTCGGCAGTGTTATTTGCAGAACTATGGGGTGGTATGGGAAGTGGGGGAAATGTCTTTGCTGCGCATATCCAGGCTACCCACGCACTACCACTGAGCAGCACTTCAATGAGTGCTAAACCAAACACACTGAACCTGAATCGCCCTGTATTGGCCTTTTATTATACATGGTATACTCCGCAGACGTGGTGCCTGTGTCATATGTCAGATTTGCCAACCACTAACTACAATTCCAACGATGATGCAACAGTTGCGCGGCAAGTGAGCTGGGCCGCGAATGCAGGTATTACTGGCTTTATCAGTTCGTGGTGGGGGTCAAGAGGGACAACCGACCAGAATTTCGCTAAGCTCTTAGCACATTCGGCGACGCTGCACCAGGCAACGGGTCAGCATTTTGCCTCGGCGATCTACTTTGAAAGCGATTCGGCGAATATGAATTCGGAAAGTAAGATCGTAGGTGGGCTGCGCTATATTATTGCGACCTACAGCAACAACAGCTATTACTTCCATTGGCAAGGTAAACCCGTCATCTTTTTTACGAATCCGCTGGGAAATAATCGTACGCTTTCGATGTGGGCCGATGTACGACGCCAGGTAGACCCGCAGAACAAGACCAATTGGTCGGCTGAAGGTGTCGATATCAACATGTTAAATGTCTTTGATGGTATTCACTTCTTCAGCGCAGGGTATTGGGGCATCTTGCATAACGATATGGCGGCCGTTGACCAGGAGTTTCGCAATAAAGTTAATGCGTACAACAGCGCTCACCATACACAGAAAATCTGGGCCGCTGGCGTCTTGCCGGGCTATAACGATACCAAAGTACCCGGTCGCAAGTTTACGTATATTGTCCCGCGCAACAATGGCGCAACGTATGGCATCAGTTGGGCGGCGGCTATGGTCAGTAAGCCAGAATGGATCACCATCACCACCTTCAATGAATGGTTTGAAGGAGCAATGATTGAGCCCAGCGTTCACTTTGGCAGCCAATACTTAACTCTTACCAAAAAATACGCTACGCAATGGCACGGTTAGCAAACGGACTAACGTGCTGGAAGAGCCATGCCATTTCTCAGCATATCTCTAGAACCAATCAGTGCCTGGAATCCAGGTATGGCCTGGCGGGAAAAGAATGGAGAGCGTGGCTTGTGCATCTTCGGGTAGGTGGGAAGTGTTGGTAAGGCGGGAAAGCTGGCGATAGCCGAAGATGCCCTGTACCAGGGCTTGTGGGGTCAAATCCAGGCGATAAGCGGTTGCACTGGCATGGTCTGCGAACTGGATAGCCGCACCATCAATGCGGAGCACACAGCTCTCTTCAGCAACGGTCAGCACGATATCGCCGCTCCAGCGTGCCATTGAACGTTGCCACCTGAGCTGGAGTTCTGGCAGTATAGCAGCCATCAGCGCGGGAAAGTTGATGAGGCGAGCCATCCAACCTGTAAAACGGTGATGGTACGCCATACTCCGCACTCCCCACTCTTCTGCGGGACTATGCCATTGAGAGGTATCGGGAACTTCAAGGGCGTCGATCATCCACTGTGTCATTGGCGCATCAAGTGGCAGACGGTAGAACACTGTGCGCGGTGAATTGTCGCCATCAAGCATGTGTGCATGGTATTGTAGCAGAGCGAGTAGCGCATCCCAGTTATTCGCCGCGATTTCGCGTCCAGTGGCAACCTCATCTCCCATGCCACACAGAAGGTATCCCGCGACCTGTCCCCACGGGGAGAATGCAACGAGAGGCGGCCTTTGGGTATGGTGTAAGCGATAGCTTTGAAGTTCAAGCGAACGGTCGAAGCTGCCACTATAGTTACCGTAGTGGTCATTGTAGAGGGCAAGTATGTCAGCGGCATCGTCCTCTGTAGCCAGTCGAATGGCATAGCCCGCGGGCGGTTGGGCGAGAATAGCGGAACGGCCTACTTCGACGGCAGTCACGTCGAACATATCGATATAGCCATAGCGGTCATAAAATTTCGGGATGCCATCCAACACTAGTAGCGCATGATTATTTTGACGCGCAAAATCATATGTATCTTGCATAAGTGCCGTAGCAACGCCCTGCTTGCGCTGCTCTGGTGATGTCACAACCGCCCCAATACAGCCAGTAGAGATGTGGGCCGCACCCATCCGTAACACGCGCTCATGCACGGTGCATCCCCCCACCAATTGTCCAGCGCGGAAGGCACCGCGCAATTGCTCGACACGGAAATCAGGGCTATGCGTCAAAAAGTGCATCCACCGTTGGGTACTCTCTTCCGATGGCTGATTGGAAAAAGCAACATCAGCCAAACGAAAATAGGTATCATATTCTTCCGCCGAAACTAAGGGACGGATAATGAGAGGTGGTGTGCTCAAAGAACTACTCCTTGTATAGAGAATACTTAGCCCATTATATCATTCACTTTTTCGGCAAGCCTCCTATTTGGTATCTCTCCCCAAATTTTGAGTGAATTCTCGTTTTACAGTACAGGGGTTGTTTTCACTAAGGAGGTTCTATGGGGTTTCCAAGTCCAGCCGATGATTATATTGAGCCGCCACTAAGCCTGGATGATCTGATTGTTCATCCAGAGGCCACCTATTTTGTCAAAAATAGTGGGACCTCGATGGAGCCAACGTTTCACCGAGGCGATATCTTGATCGTGGATCGTGCTCTTTTCCCACTGGATCACCGTGCGGTGGTGGTGGTTTTACATGAGAATTATTATGTCCGTCGGATTATCACAGAAGATGAGCGTATCATATTGAAAGCCGATAACCCAGTCTTTGATGATATCATCGTTAGTCCTGATGCTGTCCAGGTGTGGGGCGTCGTCACCTATTCTATCCATAAGGACAGCGTCCCCACACGCAAACTACCGCGGCGGGTTAAGTAGGCACACTGAGTGGCTACAAAAAATCTTCATGGCTGATACTTTCATTGTTCGTCCCTTTTCCTTTTCGTTTATTCTATCTTTTCCTCTGCCGAGGACTCTTCAAACTCTACATCTGTATAAACGTCCAAGAGAGGAAAGTGTATGCCCAGGCTGTTGAGTGGAATCTCTTCGTCATTTTCAAAGGCGTCATAAATCCATTTGTTGTTCTCTTGATGATATATTTCTATCTTTACAGAACGCGAGTCGACGAGCATGTATTCTTCGATAGTTGGATGGGCGCGATAATTTTTGAGCTTCCACGTTCTGTCTGTGAGCTCTGTGGTCGGAGAGAGAACTTCAACAACGAGGCGTGGGGATTGGATCGCCTGGATTGTTCCGCGGTCGCGTGGATCGCAGGTGACAGCAACATCAGGATGAAAGTAGCGTGTGGTAGAGATGTAAACTTTCATGTTGGAACTATACACACGGCAGTTTTTCCCACGCAGCAGGTTCCAAAGAATTCTTTGGATATTTGATTTGATGGTATCATGATTGGCGGTTCCACCTGCCATCGCATAAACGTGACCATCTATGTATTCGTAGCGTATAGTTGGTTCGTTCTCTTCGAGGTGAAAGTATTCTGCAACGGTCATGGTTTGCTGATGTTCTACTGCCATCTACCGTTCCTTTCGTCTGCGCTGTGTTACTCTGCTGCTTCATTATAACATAAGGTGGGTGAACGCCTTTACACCGCCAGAAAATCTTCTTTGCGCCTCAATAGTAGCAGGACAAACTGATACATGGCGAAGAGTTCGAGCGCGAAGGGGAGATAGCCAAGGTAGCCGAGTAGAGGCATCTCGAAGATTTTCCAGAAGCCGACATAGGGAATAGTATAATACCATTTGGGCAGGGCGAAAAAGTTCCACATCTCCCAGAGAAAGCCGCAGCACAGGCCCGCTAGTGGTAAGACAAAGAAGCACCAGTCGCCAACGGCAATATGGGCAAGGGCAGACTTGCGCTTGCACAGGTTATTGATCGGGTCGAGGATGAGCACGAGGCAAAGCCAGATCAGACCAAAGAAATAGTGCGGATAGAGCCACGGCAGAATCAAGCAGAGGATGCCTAGCAGTTCGACGAGTACCAACCCCCAGAGAGGTAGTTGTGGCCCAGGGTTGGAGGCAGGGAGACGGGGGTGCAAGGGCTGAAATGTCGAAAGCAGCTCGGCTGTTTCCATTACCGCGGGCAGAACAGTACTAAAGTTGAGGCTGGCAAGCAGGAAATAGGCCAGTGGGCTATAGGGTTGGTCAAGGATGTAGTGCCAGTTCTGTACGGGAATATTCAGCGTCTCGAAAGCCCACCAAAAGAGGCTAGAGGTAAGGAATAGCAGCGGATAGTGCCAACGCGCACGGGTCAGCAGCGATTTACCGTGTCGCCAGACCACCAGCGCATCGATAAAGAGGATGTAGCCAAACCAGAGGGGGAAAAAGCTGTAGCGATACAAAGGGTCAATTCGTAACCAGGAACAGGCCCAGGCTGTCAGACATAATGCCAGGGCCAGAATGCCATAAAAAGGGAAACGACGCGACTGCATGAATTTCAACTTTCAGCTCTTTGCGAGAGTATACGCCCTATTTCGGTGATGCTAGCTTGCAAGTCTCCGTTGATATAGGTGCCGGGAACTTGTGAGATGAGATGTTTATAGTGTATAAAAACTTGCCCACCAAAAGCAAAGAGAGGGCGCGGCTCAGCTAATGCTGCGATCTGCTGTGCCAGGTCAATGAGTGAAGCCAGGTATGCTGGCATGGTCAGTGAGATGCAAACTACGGCGGGAGCCAATTGCTGAATCGTTTGTAAGAGTCCCGCGCTCTCAATGCTCTGCCCCAGGTATGCCACGCGCATACCGGCGCGACGTAAGAAGAGGGCCAGCATCAGCGGGGCGATCTCATGTGGCTCACCGGGAGCGCAGCAGACGAGCACCAATGGCCCTTCCGCGATGGAGTGTGCAACATGAAACAGGTTCGTCAATAAACCACGAAAATAGGCACTGGCAAAATGCTCGACCGATACGCTGATCTTGCCCTCTTCCCACAGTTGCCCAATCTGCCAGAGTGTCGGCACAATCAGTTCGCTACAAACCTGCTCAACGGTGTAGATCGCTAACATCGAGGCCATTAATATGCCAGCCGTTGTTTCATCCAGCACCTTGAAGGCATCCAGTACGTGTTCGCTCACTCTTTGCATATTATAGACAACCTGTTTGTAGTCAGGCGGATGCGCTACGTCAGGCGTCAATCGAGTTCCTTGTGTTGTTTGAAGAGGTGTAGGTGGCGAAGCAAGCTGCCCTTCGTGTTCCTCTACCAAGGACTCAGGCAACGCTACATAGAAAGCAGGAGAATGCTCTTCTATCAATTCTGGCGATAGCTTTTGTTCCTCTCGCAACTGGGTATAGGCCTCACTGGTGTGGCGAAAGAGAGCGATGGCCTGACTGATCGACATGCCCGCATCGACATGTTCTTTAAGCCAGCGGATCATGACGATGTCGCGTTCAGAGTATAAACGATAGTCGTTGTTAGCAGCGCGTTCGGGCGAGAGCAGGGTGTAGCGGCGTTCCCATGCTCGCAACGTGGGGGCGGGTACACCTGTCTGCTGCACCACCGCTTTCGTGTTGAACATAGGAATATCCGAGTAGTACATCAGGTCGGGCCATTCACTGTGTCCTTCTCTTACATTCATATGTCTCTCCCATATTCTTATCAGCGTATTCATGTGTCACTATATCATAGATCGTGCAACTCATCCATAGAAAATATCTGTAGGGGCCACCCGCTTCAATTAGTATGATGCACGTGTGTGAAAATACGGGTAATCAACTTGACAAGTTGGGGAAACGTTGCTATTATGAATGTGCTATCGTGTACACAGAAGAGGAAACTCTTTTTGTGGTCAAAACCCCTCAAGCTTCAACCAAAGCGAGGACACCTACTCCACGTATTTGATACATTTCGCGAAGCACTGAAATGGCTGTCAGCATGCTGGCGACAATCTGGGCGTCAAATGAAATGGTAT
>JBBQXY010000077.1:0-25306 GCA_038209195.1 Ktedonobacterales bacterium
AGAAAATAACCGATATGTTACACTTCTCTTAGAATATGAGGCATGAGGAGTTGTAATTCGTATGTCGGACGTGTGGGACGATTCGGTCAAGCGACTTTTTCGTGAGCATCCCCAGGATTTTGTCTCCTGGCTGATGGAAGGAGCGATCTATCGCGGTGCAGTTTCAGGCGAACTGAAAAACCGGACGCGGCGCACAGATATCTTGATGGATGTTGTGCAGCAAAAGACCCAAAAAGAAGGCTTGCTCCACGTCGAGATTCAAAGCGAAGACGATAAGCAAATCGCCAAGAGGTTATTGGAGTATAATCTGCTGGCGACATTGACGTATGAGAAACCGGTTCTTTCCTGGTTGATCCTGTTGCGGCCTATGCCTGAGGCACCGCAATCCCCATTGGTTTCAGCACTTTTTGATGAGATTGAGGCTTGGCGATTTTCGTATGTAGTCATTAAATTGTGGGAGACGTCGGCAGAGGAACTGCTTCGTACTGGACTTATTGGACCTTTACCACTTCTTCCATTAACGAAAGGTGGCACGGAGCAGGAATGGCTCGCGCCTACCATCGCCACCTTATATGCAGCGGATGAATACGAACTGCTGTCATTAACGAAGCTGCTGGCTGGTTTAGTCATGAAGCACAAGAGTCAGCAAGAACTGCTGGAAAGGATGTTTGCTATGTATAAAGATATCGTCGAAGAGTCCTGGGTCTACCAGCAAATTGTGCAACGTGGCATGAAGAAGGGGCTGGAGCAGGGGTTGGAGCAAGGGTTGGAGAAGGGCTTGGAACAAGGGTTGGAGAAGGGGTTGGAGAAGGGGTTGGAGAAGGGGTTGGAACAAGGGTTAGGTTTGGGAGAGCAACGCGCCTTGTTGGCAATCATCCAGAGACGCTTCCCAGCGATTTTGGCAACTGCTAAGGAATTGATTGATAGCATTACCAATACTGATACGTTGGAGACGCTTGTCGGCGAAGTGAGTGTTGCTCAGGACGCTCAGGATGTGTTGCAAATTCTCCGCGCACGATAAGTCTAGCTGACGCGATGGTATTGAGTTCGTAGTTATGCCGTATCATATCAAATGAAAATGTTACCGAGAATGCTAGTTTGCTCATAGGTATGCTAAAATATAGACTATGAGCAGTTATTTTCATGCCTCCCCACGTATGGTCCATCATATCAAGCGAGTGCAGACGTTGCTTGAAGAGTTGCAGCCTGAAGCGAGTGTACGGGCTGTTTTTACGCCAGGTTCGCCAGAACCGCTGGGCGATATCATTGTTTTCCCTGGCTCGTTTAACCCTCTGACTATCGCACACCTGGCGATGCTCAAGCAGGCGCGACAATTTGCGCGTCAGCAGATAGTGTCGTCGACCACGAAAAGAACGATGCACCTCTATGCCGCGCTGAGCAAACGCATTGTGGATAAAGAGCGCGTGGAGCGACCGACACTCCTTGACCGGATTATGTTGACAGAGACACTCTTGCGACACAGATTGCCTCACGCTGGCATCATGCTCTTTAACCGAGGCCTCTATGTTGAGCAGGCGGAGGCGGTACGGTCTTGTTTTCCCAGGGTAAAGAAGCTGTTCTTTCTGTTGGGCTTTGATAAGATTGTGCAGATACTTGACCCACGTTACTATGAGGATCGCGATGCTGCCTTGGAGCAACTCTTTGGGGTGGCGCAATTATTGGTGGCTCCACGGGGTAAAGATGGGATAGATGCGCTGAAAAGTCTGCTGGAACAGCCACACAATCAGCACTTCGCTCGCTTTATTGTCGCGCTACCGCTGGGGAAGGCGTATCGCGATATCTCTTCTAGCCGTATCCGCCAATATGGCGACGAGTACCATGGCGATGTTCCACGAGAAGTAAGACGTTTCATGCTGGAATCGCGTGCCTACGCGCCGCCTTTGCGGCTGACGAATGGCACGCGTATTGATTATTACGAAGAACGGGTCAAGGCAATGAATGCACTGCTGCATACCTCTACGTAAGCCAGTAGGCTCTGCGTTTCCTGAGAAGCTCCTGCGTTCACGCATGGGGAGTTGTCACTGTCTGAAGGTAAGTTTGCTGGTGCCAATCTGTACGATGTCTCCCTCGTTCAAGCGGCAACGGTTGATGGGGTGCCCATTGACGAAGGTGCCGCTGACGGAGCGGTGGTCTTCTAACTCATAGCTTCCATCGGGTAGCGGACGAATAGTGGCATGGAGACGACTCACGGCCAGGTCTTCTAGGAAGATGTCGCACTCGCGACTGCGTCCAATAGTTACCTCTGATTGTAGATCGAAGCTCATGGGTGCGCCACGGGAACCATTAAATTTCAGCTTGGCGATAGTGCCTGTATGAGAGTCAGGAATTTTACCCATGTGTAGCTCACGCCCTCTAGAGGAGGGTTGCTGGAAGGGGCGCGTGGCCTCGTGAGAATAGAAATTGAGCTGTGTATTGCCAAGGAGCAGTTCGTCGCCATCACGCAAAATCTTCTCCTTGATAGAGCGTCCATTGAGGAGGCTATCGCCACTGCCATGATCGTCGCGCAACACATAACCAGCGTTGGTATAGAGAATGCTAGCTTGTTTGCGGTGAACGGCGATATCCTCTAAAAAGAGGTCGCATTCACGACTACGTCCAATGGATGTACAATCCTTGCAAATCTCTACGCGCTTTCCTGCCTGTGGGCCATTTTGAATGACCAAGTATGCAGTTGATAATTGCTCTTGCTCCATACTACCTCTCACTCTTACGTTGGATAAAGCCTATTTCCTTGCCTGCGTCCAGTGCTTGCAGGATTTTCTCTGGCGTGATGGGCAGATTGCGTATGCGTACGCCAAGAGCATCCTGGATGGCATTTGCTACTGCTGGAGCCATACCATTGGTAGGTACTTCTCCGGCTGATTTGGCACCAAAGGGGCCAGTGAATTCCGTATCTTCAACCAGAATAGTCGTCAATTTCGGCATATCCAGCGTGGACATGACCTTGTAATCGACAAAGCCGGGATTGCGAACGCGCCCTTGCTCGTCGAATTTTATCTCTTCGCTGAGGGCGTAGCCGAGGGCCATGGCGACTGCCCCCTCAACCTGGCCCGTTGCCAGGGTTGGATTGATGGCTTTCCCGAGATCGAGCACACTGACGGCCTTTGTTACACGAACCTGACCAGTCTCTGTGTCTACCTCAACTTCCACGAACTGGGCAAAGAATGGTGCGGGCGAATCGTCAGACCAGAAGTCGCCTTTCGCCATGATCTGTTGGCGATGCCGACCATACAATGTCTCGTTGGCGATGTCGGCGACGGAGAGAGAGCTGGGGCCACGCGGCGTATAGATGATGCTATCGACGATAGACATATCACCCGGTGGACAATCCAACATATCGCCTGCTACATCGAGTATTTGCTGGCGTACCCGATCTCCGGCGACTTTGACACCGCCGCCACTGATATAGGTTGTGCTGGAGGCGTAAGAGCCGTAGTCAAAGACGCTCGAATCGGTGTCGGCGGAGTGCATAACGATCTTGTCCATTCCGACGCCCAGAGCTTCTGCCGCGATTTGTGCGAGAATCGTGTCACTGCCCTGCCCAATATCGGTTGCACCGGTCATGACATTGAACGAACCATCCTCGTTGAGCTTGATGGATGCGCCTCCTAGCTCGAAGCTGGCGACACCACTGCCCTGCATCGCGGTGGCTATGCCACGCCCACGGCGGATAGGTTTGCCATCACCGCGTTCAAATGGCTCGGACCAACCAAAGGCTGCGCTGCCGCGTTCCAGGCACAGGGGCAGTCCACAGGAACGGAATTGGCGTTTGGAACGCCACTCACCGTCAACTTCATACATCTCCATGGGGTCCAAATCGCCTTTTTGTACATGGTTTTTTTTGCGAAACTCCAGCGGGTCCAGGTTGAGCGTGCGAGCGATCTCGTCAATGTGCGATTCTAGTGCGAAAAAGCCTTGCGGTGCGCCATAGCCGCGCATGGCTCCAGTGATGGGAAGGTTGGTATAGGCGGCATCGGCGGTGAAGGAGTAGGCTTTGGCGCGGTAGAGGCACAAGGTTTTGTGGCCGGTGCTGCGCGTGACGGTGAAGCTATGCGTGCCATAGGCACCAGCATTGCCAATAGAATGCATGGAAATAGCTAGTAAGGTGCCGTCGCGTTTGACGCCGCTGCGCATGCGTATAATCATGGGATGGCGGAAACGACCGGCGGTGAATTCTTCCTGGCGGCTGTATTCGATGCGTACAGGCTGGCGCGTCTTGAGTGCCAGTACCGCCGCGACAGGTTCTAAGAGCATTTCTTGTTTGCTGCCAAAGCCACCGCCCACGCGGGGTTTGATGACGCGGATGCGTGCGATAGGCATTTGGAGGACGGCAGCCAGTTGGCGTCGCGTGTGATAAGGAACCTGGGTGCTGCTGACGACTATCAGCCGTTCGTAGCCATCCAGGTAAGCGGTGCAGACGTGTGGTTCAAGAACGGCATGAGAGATAAAGGGGACGCGATATTCACCTTCGACGACGAGGTCGGCTTCGCGCATGGCAGAGGCAAAATCGCCATAGCCGATCTCTTCGTGTGCGGCGATGTTACGCGTGGCGTCGTAGATATCGCCAAAGTGCTTGCCAAAATTGGGATGGGTGCTATCAGGTTCGTGCAACTGGGGCGCACCGTCACGCATGGCTGCGAGCGGGTCAAAGACGGCTGGTAGGACTTCGTAGTCTACGTGAATCAAGGTAAGAGCTTCTTCTGCGATGGCTGGTGATTCGGCGGCGACGAAGGCCACCCAATCACCTACGTACCGCACACGCGAGTCAAGGACATAGGCATCGTAAGGCGAAGATTCGGGATAGGGCTGGCCGGCGGTACTATGGGCGACACGGGGCAGATCTTCATGAGTAAGAACGGCGTAGACACCATGAAGGGCCAAGGCCTGGCTTTTGTCGACGCGGAGGATATTGGCATGGGCATGTGGTGAGTGCAGTATGCGAGCGTGGAGCATATTAGGCTGCTCAAATTCAGCCGCATAGACAGGTGCGCCTGTGATTAGTGGACGTGCATCGACACGCCGCACTTTCTGTCCCACCACCCGTGTACGTGCTATTTGCCGTGTTTGTTGATGGGCCGCGTCAGCAATATTGCCACTACCTGGTTCGTAGTATTCGTTATTCATCTCGTCAAGTGCCCGTGAAAGTCTACCATAATCAGCACCCTCCGTGGTTGGCAATATGGCTTTGGCTCTTGCTTTTCGGCCATTATGCTGTAACCCGCCCTTCCTCTATCTGAACTTGCAAGCATCATACCATGTGGGTAGCGCAGAGACAAGCCCATTACTTGCATGACATGATCCCAGTGAACGTCTATAGGCGCATTAGTTCTGCCGCTCGTAGAACAGCCGCGACGGGTTTGACATAGCCGGTGCAGCGACATATATTGCCGGCTAACGCGGCACGCACCTCGTCTTCATTGGGAGACGGATGCTCTTGGAGGAAGGCATAGGTTCTCATGATGAAGCCGGGGGTGCAGTAGCCGCATTGGGCGGCTCCTTCCTGGGCAAAGGCTTCCTGGATGGGATGGAGCTTGCCTTCCTGGGCCAGGCCTTCGATGGTCAAGATATTACCACCATCGGCTTGTGCTGCTAACATGCAGCAGGCGTTGATGGAATTGCCATTGAAGATGATGCAGCAGCCACAACAATCGCCGGTGCCGCAGATCAGCTTTGTGCCTTTCAGGTGATGGGCGTGTAGAGCTTCCAGCAGTGTTTCGCCGGGTTGAATGCGCCATTGCATGTTGCGCCCATTCACTTTCAGGGTAATTGCTAACTCAAGCATGGAGCCACTCCTCTCCGTGTGGTGCCAATCCAGCGGCCTGACGTAACGCACGTACGGTAGCTATGCCGCTCATGCGACGGCGATAGTCAGCCGAGGCGCGCTGGTCACTGATGGGGCGCACAGTGCTACGCACCACCTCCGCAACAGCTTGAAACAGGTCTTCACTTATGGTTTGATGTAATAACATCTCTTCGGCTCGTGGAATACGCAGTGGGATGGGGGCTACCGCGCCCAGGACGAGGCGGGCAGCGATGATCTTCCCCTGTTCAATGATGAGTGACGTGGCGGCATTGACTATGGAGATATCTTCGGCGGTACGTCCAATTTTATAAAAGCCACCGCTGAGGGTGCCAGCGGGCAGGGGGACGCGTATTTCACGAATGAGTTCACGGGTACGTACACTTTTGGCGGGGCCGACAAAGAAACTATCGAGCGGGACGACGCGCTCTCCTTGTTGGCCTAGCAGAACAACCTGAGCATCGAGGGCGATGAGTGCGGGGGGGGTATCGGCGGAGGGTAGGGCCGAGGCGCAATTGCCAACGAGTGTGGCCATGTTGCGAATATTGGGTGAGCCACAGACGGCAGCACTGCGAGCAAGGATGCCCATTGCCAAGGCTTGTACCCAGGGATGCCTGGCTACAGTGCGCATCGTTGTTGTCGCGCCGATATGTAAGCAATTGTCTTGGCTCGTAATGTAGTTGAGGCCCAGTGTATGGATAGCCACCGCTTCATGTATACCGAACATGTAGCGTGGATTGACCAGCAGATCAGTACCACCGGCGATGATTGTGCGTCCCTCTTGCGCGAGCAACGTAACTGCTTCTTCGAGGGTGGCAGGGCTATGATAGGCCGTGATTTTCAACATGGATCGTATTACTTTCTGTTTAAGAGATAGAGCATTGCCTCTAACACTCCACCAGCGATGGCGCGTGACTTATCCGAGATAGTGAAGCAGTGTGCGCGGGCGGCACGTGGATCAATATCGCCGACCTTCATGCCTCGGCTGACAGGGAGTCCGTCGCGGACGAGTCCGCGCAGGATACCATCAATGGTGGCAAGCACAGGTATTTCGCTGCCAGTATCCTGTGCTTTGACGATGGCGACAGTTTCACCTGCCTGCACTAGATCACCGATCTGTCGTCTGCCAAGCAGGGTGCCAGTACAGGGAGCACGCAGTAGCCGTTCGATGGTATAGCCAGCAATAGCTCCGGGCTTGCCTGTATTGGGTTCGGCAGTACCGGAGAGGTAGACGCGTCCGAGATTATGGCCACGGTTCGTTTCGATGACGGCATGGACATCTTTACCGGCTTCATAGCCGGGGCCGAGCGCGATGACTATGGGGGCATCGTTGATAGTGATGCCGCTATTGTATTTTGAGAGTGTGGCCTCGACCAGAACAGTGGGGCGAAGTTCTTTGAGTAATAGGCCGTTGGGGTCAATGAGAATGGGTACCAGTCCTTTGGCAAAGAGAGCTTGGGCGGCTGTTGGTGTCGTCGCCAATTGTGCTGTGACGTCTTCAACGGTGATGGTGCCGAGGGCGACGGCTTCGGCGAAGGCGACGGTGCGGCGCACGACTGTTGGGGCAGGTAGCTCCGTGGCGAGTACGCTAAAACCGGCACGAGCCAGGCGGTGAATGACGCCTGTTGCCAGGTCGCCCGCACCTTTGATAGCGACGAAATTACACTCCATGGTTGCTCCAGACTAGTAATTTGTTATAGCTATGCATTTAGTGCCAGCCAACGTAGCGCAACGCTTGCGATATTTCCTGTCCTGCCTGGGCCACGGCACCAATCAGTTCTGCTTGTTTGGGGCGGCACCGTTCACTGGGGCCGCCGATAGAGACCGAAGCGACGACAGTACCGAGATGGTCAAAAATAGGGGCTGCGACGGCGTCTATGCCTTCTTCCAGTTCGCCACAAGAGATGGCATAGCCGAGCATGCGCACACGACGTAGCTCTTCGTGAAGAAGATGGGCATCGGTAATGGTGCGCTCGGTATAACTTGCCAGTTTTGCATGGCTCAGGATTTCGCGCAGGCGTACTTCCCATTGATAGGCCAGCAGCACTTTGCCCGTGGAGACGGCATGCGCGGGCAGATGCTGACCGGGGACGTTGACGGCACGCACTATAAAATATGAGTCTTCGGTATCGATGATGACCGCCTCCAGCCCTTCGAGTACAGCGAGATGAACCGATTCGTGGGTTTTGTCACGCAGCTCCATCAAGATCGGGCGAGCGGATTTTCTGACCGAGTGGGAGCTGAGAATGCTGGCACCAAGAGCGGTGATGCGCAAGCTGAGGGCATATTTATGGCTATCTTCGTCCTGTACGAGTAAGCCTTCATTCACGAGAGCGGTGACGAGGCGATGAGTGGTGGATTTCGGCAGTCCAGTGGCCTGTGCGAGGTCAGTGATACCCAGTAGTCCCTGGGTGCCGAAGGCTCGCAGGACGCAGGCAATGCGATGGACAATCTGAACCGTATTTTCGCCCGTCAGGGGTTCTCCGTGCCGCATAAACGTACCTCTAGCGTTCAAAGGTGGTAGTCTCTTCAATGTGTTCCGAAGAGTGGAATTCAGTTCCACTCTTTCATGGAGAGAGTATAGCTATTAGCAAAGAAGGTGTCAAGTTTGAGACATTGTGATCGTTAGGACATTTGTGACAGCAAATTGCTTGGTAGCATTGTAGGCGATAGCATAAGGCTTGGACCTTTGTGATGGTTGGGACACTTGTGACATTTCTTTTTGCTAGTAACAAGGAGTTAGAGATGTGTTGGATTTTTGTTCTGTCGCGTATTGATGGTGCTAGTTTTGACAAGGATGGTACCTTCTATTGACTTAGGAATAGTATAGCATATTCGGAGAGAGCAAGCAAGGGGTGATAAGCTCGGATATAAACATGGATGCAAGTGGCATTGGCATGGATGCAAGTTGTATGATAAGCCTGGTTAGAAGATACCGCTTACTTCACGGAAAACGAAACGAGGAGGAACTTTCCTTTAATGGCTATACAAATAGGTCAGCAAATTACCATCGATTTTGATGTGCCAGCGCGAATGAGAGATGGGGTGGTCTTACGTGCCAATGTGTATCGACCGGAGGGCGAGGGCCAGTGGCCGGTGTTGCTTACGCGTTTACCGTATGGGAAAGATTTGCCGTTGGGTTCGTCTGTGCTGGACCCTGCGCAGGTAGCGCGGCGTGGCTATGTCGTCATCGTGCAGGATACGCGTGGACGTGCGATGTCTGAAGGCGAGTGGTCGCCCTTTGTCAATGAGGCATTGGATGGGTACGACACTATCGAGTGGGCGGCACAACTGCGCTACAGTAATGGCAAGGTGGGGATGTATGGTGCCTCTTATTTTGGCTTTACCCAGTGGTCGGCGGCAGTATTGCAGCCACCAGCTTTGAAAGCGATGGTGCCGTATATTACCTGGAATGATCCATTGAACGGGTTGGTTTTTCGGGGGGGGGCGATGGAGTTAGGCACGGCGGCGAGTTGGAATCTGATGATGGGGCTCGATGTGCTGATTCGTCGTCATCGCGCTAACCCACAGGCTCTGGGTCGCAGTATTTACATGCTGGCGAAAGAGATGGATGCCTTGGGGACGCAGGGTTACTGGTCACTGCCACTGAAAGAGTATGCTCCGCTTAAACGGCATGATGTCGCGCCAAGCATTTTTGACACCTTGGAGCATCCAATGGATCGTGCTTATGAGCAGATAGAACCGTTGCACATTATTGGGAAGCATGAGCAGGTGACGGTTCCCACATTCAATGTGGGTGGTTGGTACGATATATTCCTGCATGATACGCTCAGCAATTTCACGATTATGCGCGAACAGGGCAGTACGCCGGAGGCGCGGCAGAGCAAGTTGCTGATTGGGCCGTGGACGCACAGTGGGGCTAATAATCCAATAGGGGAAATGAATTTTGGTTTCGGAGCATCGGCGGCATTTATTGATTTGCGCATAGACTTTATCAGCTTACAGGTGCGCTGGTTCGACCACTGGCTCAAAGGAAAAGATACGGGGATGGTGAACGAGGCGCCGATCAAACTCTTTGTCATGGGGGCGAACGTCTGGCGGGATGAGCAGGAATGGCCATTGGCGCGTGCTGTCGATACACGTTACTACCTGCATAGTGGTGGGCAGGCGAATGCGGCGAATGGGAATGGCACTTTGAGTACGGATGCTCCGGATGGTGAAGCTTTTGATCAGTATGATTACGATCCCGCGAAGCCAGTGATGACGCTGGGTGGTGCATTGTTGATGACGCCAGAATACCGTCCTGGGCCGTGGGATCAGCGATCGACTGAAAGCCGACAGGATGTGCTGGTGTATACGACGTCAGTATTAGAGCAAGATGTCGAGGTCACTGGCCCTATTACTGTGCAGTTGTGGGCTACTTCGAGTGCGCCGGATACCGATTTTGTAGCGCGCCTGGTGGATGTACATCCCAATGGTTTTGCGCAGAATTTGACGGATGGCATTATTCGCGCTCGCTATCGCCAGTTTGCCAGTGGCGAGGCAGCAACATTGATTGAACCAGGGAAGGCTTACGAATATACGATTGATCTGTGGGCGACCAGTAATGTCTTCAAAGCTGGTCACTGTATTCGATTGGATGTGACGAGTAGCAACTTCCCTCGTTGGGATCGTAACCCTAATACCGGACACGATTTTGGGGTTGACGATGAGATGGTGGTTGCCCATCAAATGATCTTGCACGATCAGGAACATCCATCTTACGTAACGTTGCCAATCGTGCCGATTGTGGCGGCATAATATATTCCCAGCGTGCCCAATGAATGACCATGGCTCCAGAGGGTGATGGCGAGGATCACGCCAAGGAGTAGGAGTAGGAGTACGATAAGGCTAATCACCAGGACGCCAAAAGCGGGTGAACGCCGTGAGGCATGCAGCGTTTTTGGCATATTGTGAATGGGCAAAGTAGGGGCGGTGTCGGTCTGTTCGGCTTTCGGCTCTTCCTTCGCCGGAGGAGGGGTCTTCTGAGCACGAGGCTTGGGTTCCTCGATAGTGGCTACTCGTGAGGTGGTGGATAAGAGCGCAGGTGCGGGTTGTGGTGTACGCGTCGGTTGTGCGACCCGATTCATGCTCGGTAGTTGAAGTGTAGAGCGGTTGCGCTGGTTCACGGCAACGGGAACTGCCTGCGGCTCAGGGGTAGTCATTGTCCTGTTTCCGGCAGATGCATTAGCCTTACTACGCTTGTTTGCTAACTGAAGCATGGTATCGTAGGCTTGCGCGAACTCTATAATACTTGGATAGCGTTGCTCAGGTTTCTTGGCCAGGGCGCGCAAAAACACCTCGTCTATCTCACGCGGGAGCGATTTGTTGTGCGCGCTGGGCGGCATGGGTGCCGTATGATGGTGGTGATGCAACAACTGGCTGGCGGTACCCTCAAAGACGGCGTGTCCGGTTAGAAGTTGATAGATCATTACTGCCAGGGCATATTGATCGGCGGCAGGGCCAACCAGGACAGAGGTTGCCAGCGAGGGATCGTCAAATTGTTCGGGTGCCATGTAGAGCGGTGTTCCGACCGAGCGATGCAACGACCGTCCATTCCGATAGAAGGCGGCCAGGCCGAAGTCTGCCAATAACAGGTAGGGTTGGCCTTGTGGAAAGATTTTTGCCAGGGCGGTATTCTGTCGTCCTTTGAGAGAGCTGCGTTCCACGCGAATTAAAAAATTCGTGGGTTTGATATCGCGGTGAATAATACCGTGGTCGTGGGCACACTGTAACGCTGCCGCTGCCTGGAGGAGGTAGTAGCCAGCTTCTTCAGCGGAGATGGGCCAGCCAAAGCCAAATTGCTGTGTGCGTCGCTGCAACCAGTTCCAAAGAGAGCCTTCGGAAAGATAGGGCATGACCAAATAGGTGATAGGTAAGCCACCAGACTCTATCGTTTCGTCGCCGAAATGATAAAGGGGTAAGATATGTTCATGTTCCAGTTCCGCGACCGCTTGCGCTTCTCGCTCAAAACGCAATGCTGCTTGTTTGCCTTCAGGCGTATTTGGGACAGCGCGAAGATCACCGCAGACAACTTTAATTGCTACTTTGCGTCCGATACGTGTGTGTTGAGCTAAATAAATATCGCCCATTCCACCGCTCTCGATGAGTTTGATGAGATGGTACCCACCGAGAGACTTCCCCGCCAACATATTCATTTCGCTAATCCTTATTTAGGAAAGGTACATAAGTGCCTGGTATAGAAGAGTGCGTGTTTTTATTCCTTACAAAGAATATTACTTCTTTTATTCAGTATACAGAGGGGGGTAAAATATCGAGGGAATTGATGAGAAGAATGTACTATGTACATTCTTCTCATGATTGGCTGGCCGCCTGCGGCCCCTTGCAACCCTACTTGTTATTGGTCGAGCTGTTGTAGTGTTTCGGTGGCGGCTGCGGCGATTTCTGGGCGCAGCATGATGAGTTGTTGTAGTGTTTGGATGGCACTAGTGTCGTGGTAGTGGGCAACTATCTGGCAGGCAAGGCGGGCATTCGCGTCGCGTGGGTCGTTCAAGGCTTCGCGCACAATTGCTGAGCTACGCATATCTTTGCCAGCGGGATCGAGGCTTCTCAGTGCTTCCAGGACATCGAGACGGACGTAGGGGTCAAAGTCGTTGGCGGCGTGGGCAATAAAATCGAACGCGATGGGATCGTTCAACTTGCCCAGGGCGCGAACTGCGGCTCCATAGACGATACTGCCGGGTATGTCCTCGTCACCACTGGCGAGATTATCGTGTCGTTTGGGGCGTGCGGTGCGCAAGTTGATATTGACAGTGCGGTCAACTAGACGCATGATTGGCTGTGCGGCTCGTCGATCGCCGAGTTGGCCCAAGGCATCAAAAATGGTACCAATGTGAATGGCCTGATCGCGTGTGCTGACATGGGTGGCAGACTCACCGAGGCTGAGCAGGAGTGCAATGGCTCGTGGTTCACGTAGCTCGGCCAGGGCTTTCATGACCGGTACAGCGGCCTCTTCGTCAGCACTGGTCAGAGCCTCCAGGAGGACATCGCGTCCGGGACCGTTCATCCAGCGCTCGATTTCAGGCATGAGCGGCAAGCTGGTGTAGATTGGCTCGGTGATACTTGTATCCTGGATGTTGCCCTGTGAAATTTCTGCCCAATAGCGACCAACGAACATGGCTAGCCGATGTACTGCTAACACATTCTGCCAGTTTGGGGTGGTGCGGGCATATTCGTACAGGGCATTGGTGAGCGAGGCTATGTCTTGCTCGAAGGCGATGGGAAGGACATCTGCCTCTGGACTAGGCTTCATGCTATCCTGCAATACCTGAGCAAAGACGAGGGTGGCCTGTAATGAGAGGCGTGGTGCGATGCCTTTGCCGCCTCGCAGATAGCGTTCCAAGGGAATGGAGCGATAGATAGGGATCGCAATGTAGCTCTCTAGACCGCTGACGCGATCAATGCCGCTTGCCAGGAGCATCTCGTGGAAACGAGGCTGGTTGAGCGTCAGACAAGCTTCCACGATATCGACTTTGGCCCAGCCTTCTGCTTCTCTGAGTACACTGATCAGAGCATGTAGGGCTGAGGTGGTGCCTTGTTTGGCCAGGCTTTGCGTGGCATAGAGCGAAGTGCTAGGTTGCTGGGCCAGTTTGCCGAGTTCTTCTGAGATATCAGGTGCTTTGTAATTGCCCAGCATGAGAATGGCGTAGCGTTTCGCGCGACCAATCATGGTGTCGGCAGGGTTGACCACTGGCGAGAGTGACTGTTCGTTGTCGCGTTTGATGATATTGAGCCAGACAGGAACGAGATTGCCGGCACGATCGATTTCGAGGAGAAATGGAACGAGTACGGGTGCCCATTGCAAGACTGACCCCACGTTGAGAAGTGGAATCACGCCGTCAGCGGTGTCCTGTACGGACACTCCTCCCCAGCGTAGACTAGTTACCAGAGTAGTAAACTCGGTGCGTAGTGCGGTAAGCTGCCGTTTGATTTCTGGTTCTTCGATGTCAAGTGGTGCAACGGGACGGCGGGCTGTCAGGTGTTCGATGGTGTCAGCGCGGTTTGCTGAACGCTGCGGTGCTGGTATCCCGCTGCGCAGGTTAGTTGGTGTTGAGATTACGGGTGCCGAAGCATATTTTTCTTCGATGGCCAATTGCCCACGTTCATCTATGTTTATGTTGGTGGGGTTATTAGGCTCTGTCTGCTCAAGTCTGGTGTCGGTCATATATGTGTAATCCTTTGATTGCATTCCCACGACTGCTCTAAAATAGATAGCTCAGTTACATTGGCACATTGTACCGTTCAATGCTATTCTGGTCAAGTATAGGCAATTACCCTTTGCTTGTTGGGGAGGGGCATATACTGAGAATGAAGTTTTGTACGCGGTGAGAGCAGGAGGTAACGGTGTTGGATGATGCGGAATTTCAGCATGTGGCACAACAAGTAGGTAATCTTATAAGGTGTGATGGTGTGCAGCTTTTCCTGGGCTGCACGGAAGTGGAAATGCGTCATCCCCTTTTAAAAAGATGTCTCATCAACGATTATCGGATGGTGGGGAGTATTGGGCGGTTGCATGATGGTGCCTTGCTGCAAAATGAGCGCGTACGGGCCTTATGCGACACGGCTATACATAGTGGGCAACTACAAACGTTCGACCACTGGCAACACTATACTGAGGATATCCATGTCCAAAGCATTGCGATTGTCCCGCTGGAACGGCTGGGCGGAGTATTAGGTTTTCTTCTTTTGACCGATCACCAGGTTGATGCTTTTTCGCAAGGGGAACGCCTCCTTTTGCGGTGCTATTTGCCCCCGTTAGCGCAAAAACTGGAGGAAGCATTGTCTCGCTGGCAAGGTAATTCCTCCTCGCTTACTGTTGGTCGACCCGTGGTAGAGGGGCTTATAGCACAACATATTGCCGCGCTACCAGTACACAAAAAAGAAGAAAGGGGCCAGGAAAAAGAACTGGTACAAAGGCAAGAATTAGACCGATTGAAGAACGAATTTATTTCGATGGTGAGCCATGAACTGCGCAACCCATTGACAGCAATCAAAGGCTATGCTGTGCTTTTGCAGGCTTACGGTATATCAGCGCAATCTGATGAGAGCAATGTGACGGTACTTGGCCCGCAACGCCAACGCCAATACCTTGATACTATTTTGGAGCAGACAAACCACCTGGAAGTTCTGATCAGCGATCTCCTCGATATTTCACGCCTCCATGCCGGTCGTCTTATGTTGCGGTACCGCGATGTCAATGTGGCATTGCTTTGCCAGCGCGTGGTGCAGCTTATGCAACAGAAATACGATCAATCCTCGGCACAGCACTATGAAATTACCTGTGCGCTCCCACCTGAGTTGCCGATGGTATGGGCAGACCCCGATCGGGTGCAGCAGATACTGACCAATTTGCTGGACAACGCGGTGAAATATTCTCCCCATGGCGGCACTATTGAGGTAAGCGTGACGACACAGCGAGCAAACAGGCAAGACTTTAGTGAAGAAGGCCGGGGAGCGATGAGTGGAGACAGCCAAGATGTCCGCTTGCAAACTCCAGACGAGGTTTTTATCACTGTCCGCGATAACGGGATTGGTATAGCGCAAGAGCTACAGCACCATTTGTTTCAGCCTTTCAGACGATTGGAACATGCTCTTACGAACGAGATTCCCGGTGCGGGCCTCGGTTTGTATATTACGCGGAAGCTGGTAGAGGCGATGGAGGGAAGGATCACATTACATAGTCGTGAAGGTGCGGGGACGAGTGTGGTGATATGCTTACCGTGTGGAGTAGGGAATGCCAAAGCCAGCCTGAGCAAGGCAATAGTGTTAACGTAGATTCTTCGCTTCACTCAGAATGACAATGCTTGCTAATTAGGGTTGTGTTTGCTATAGTGTCTCTAACACATCAATGTATTTGTATAAAAAGAGGACGAGAAATGCATATTGGTCTGCTTGAAGATGATAAAGCCATCCAAGAAATGCTGGGCCTCGTGCTGCAGGATGAAGGGTATACAGTCACGGTATTTCCTAACGCGGAAGGATGCTTGGAAGCGTTCTACCCGGTAGATTCAGCGCAGCCTTTGCAATCCTTTCATCTGCTGATTGTAGATTGGCGTTTATCTGGTTCGGCTCTTGGAACCGAGGTGATCCGTACCCTGCGTGGTGATAGCTCATTGTACAAACTCCCGATTATTTTAACGACGGCGGCTGCTTTTAACAATCCAGAAGAGTTACAAGATTTACAGGTTACATTGCTGGAAAAGCCATTTGCAGTGGATGAGATTACCAGCTTGATAAAGCAATTGGTGCAGCCGAAGCCGCCCCAGCCCGCGTGATGGCCAACCCCCTGATGCCCACGAGGGGCATCACTACATTTTGGTAGTACGGGGTGGTTATATAGTGGTTGGGTCGCTTTTCTCGTAGACGACGGTTAGGCTGCTGGAATGGGCCTGGTCAGTTCCGGTGCCGGTGCTATCGAGCGTGTGAACGCGCCAGCCCTCTTTTGCTAATTTTTTGGAGTCCTTTTCATATTGTTGGCGTGAGTTTCCCTTGAACATGCCGGGTTTGTAGACCTTGGTTTGTTGCATTGTCTTGCCTTTCTTCGTTGTGTATCGGTCAACTTGCTCAGCGTTTGCTGTGGAAGGTAGTTTTGATGCGCTGACTAGTATGACTTCCCGTTGTTGATGAGATGGCCTTCTGTCTTTAGTTTTAAGCGGACGGTTGCTAAAGGTACAGCAGTAAATTAGGGAGAGTAAAAGGGTATAACGCTGCGTGCATGACAGAAGAGAGAAAGTTTTGCAGGCTAGCTTTCCGCTGTTATTGTGAGTATACCATATTTGTGGGTTGTGGCGGTGCTTTTGGGAGCTTCTTTATTATGGCTGGCAGCCCAACGTGTGGTATAAAGCTAAGGTATATTCATCGTAGTTTCTCCTTCATTAAGGATATTCCTCTTGGCGGCGGTTCAACTCCCAACGTTTTGGTGGTGGATAGACGTAGCGGGCAATTGTCGTCGACACCCAGCCGATACAGAAGCCGGTAAAGACCAGGAGGGTGGTCTGCGCGCTCTCGCTGCCCCGGATCATCAGTGTGAGTATCAGAACAACCGCCCAGGCGATGGCGAGGCCAATGCTGTAAACCCAATAGTTTCTGAATTGAAGCATCTTCTACCCTTGTTCCTTTCAAAGGACACTATTTACTTTCTCAGAGGATTATTCTCCTGTTCGGCCTTCATGACGTGTCAATAATAATATTGCTATGTGCTATAACCATAATAACATATAGCACATAGCAATATCAAGGATTGCTCACTTACCTCAACCTTTCCTTAGAAAAGGCTGAGTCTACATTAGAGAACGCTGATACTTTTTATTGTTGACTTGTCATGCTGTAGAATGGCTGGTATTCTTAGTCTGTGAGGTACAGTTTCCACTTGTTACGAGAACAGGATGGCGATTATCCCCACCGTCAGCCGTAGGTCGTGGTTGGATAGTGAACTGTATTTTGCTGAAACACAACGTAAAATTACATTTTCATCGAATTTGAAACTATCACAAAGGAGTACAGACAGACATGCAAGCACAAAAAGGACATGGCCGAGGATTTGCTTCAATGAGTCCTGAGAAGAAGCGCGAGATTGCCAGTAAAGGTGGGAAGGCGGCTCATTCATTGGGTACCGCTCACAAGTGGACCAGCGAAGAGGCGCAGGCCGCGGGTCGCAAAGGTGGCTCGATTAGTCGCCGTCGCCCAAAGAGTGGCATTCACGCGTAGGATGTTTGTTATACACAAAAAAGGCTGGTCTCTAGAGACCAGCCTTTTTTGTGTATTGAAATTCTTCAAGGTAGGTGTTCAGGGTAGTGATAGGAAGCTGGTTGGGTTGACCCACATGTTGTTGACGAGTACCATGAAGTGGACGTGGGGGCCGGTTGATGCTCCTGTGCTACCTTCGTAGGCGATGGTTTGGCCTTTGGTGACGTTTTGTCCGACGCTGACGATGAAGCGGGCAAGATGGCCATAAATAGTGGCGATATAGTGGCCATGATTAATTTTAACGGCCCAACCTAATCCCGACCAGTCCCACCCTGTCCAGATGACTTGACCGCTATCGGCAGCCATGACTGGTGTGCCGTAGGGCGCGGCGAGGTCAATGCCGGTATGTGGCTTCATACAGCCGCACCAGAGTTGATATTCTGGATTTGCGAATGGTTGTGTAATAATTGCTCCTACGATAGGGTGCTGCATTTGTCCAGTACCCATGAAGCCGCTGGCTGTGATAGCGGTGGCGCATGTGCCCCAAATATCGGCACCTCCACAGTAGCCTTCATTGGTCAGTAGCGCAGGTGTAGGTGTGGGTGGGTCTATTTGCTGAGCGGGATTGATAGAGGCTGAGCTCCCATTAGCAATCCAATTATTCACTGCCTGTGCCAGTGTTTGTGAGCTTTGTCCACTACTACTATCGAGGGGGATGACGAATACGCCAACAATGAGCAGGATGGCGATGCTGCCAAATATGACGCCAGCCAGTGCGAGTGGGCTGCGTCGATGAGGGCGACGTGGTAAATTATCGGTATTTGGGCGTTTATAGCGTTTGTGGGTAGCTGGTATGATGACAAGTGGCTTGGTCGAGGGGAGTGGCGCGGTAAAGGGTATACGCACTTGTGGTAGTTGAGCAGTGGGTGTTTCGGAGAGCAAGTTGTCGGAATCTGACAGTGGTCGCGTGATGCGCTGTTGATCCATAGGCACTAAAGAGTTGGTTATACGAGGCTCAAATAAAGATGGCATGAGAAATCCTCTCATTCGTTTGTAAATAGATGTGTTTCCACATAGTAACACTGTACCTAAGAAATGCGTGTTTGACTAGGTTGAGCCTGATCAATAGCTCAAATAGGCTATAGAGGCAGATGTATCTTTACCTACTCAACGAGCGTTGGTACAGTCAGCTTGTATAGCTGTGTATCTGTACAGTATATGAACAGGTGTATGTTGAGTTTTATCGGATAGGCGGAACGGGAAAAGGATATTGTTTGGCTTGACAATGGCTTTAGCATAGAGGAAGGATGTTTTGATAGGAAGAGGAGACATTGTATGAAACCGTGGTCTATTGATTTGAAGGGGCGTTATGACGAGGTGGTCTTTGCGAGCGAGGTGCTGAAAGATAATCCTTTGCACGATCCGTATCAGCGGCCTTTATGGGTCTATGTGCCGCCGGGGTATGAGGATGAGCCGACGCGGCGCTATCCTGCTATTTATATGATTCAGGGTTTGACGGGCCAACTGGATATGTGGCGCAATCGCGCGCCATTTCGCAAGAATTTTCCAGAGTTGGTCGATGAACTGTTCGCCAATAGTATTGTTCCACCTTGTATCCTTGTGTGGGTGGATTGCTGGACCTCGTATGGCGGGAGCCAGTTCTTGGACTCGCCCGCTACTGGTCGTTATCACACGTATCTGTGTGACGAGGTTGTGCCGTGGGTTGATGCGCATTATCGCACGTTGCCGACGCGTGAGCACCGTGGCATTGCTGGTAAGTCTAGCGGTGGTTACGGGGCTATGATTACGCCGATGCTACGACCAGACTTGTGGGGCGGGTTTGCGACACACGCGGGTGATGCTCTTTTTGAGATGTGTTACCAGCCGGAATTTCCCGCGTCGGTACGGGCATTGCGTGATAATTATGGTGGCTCGTTCGAAAAATTCTGGTCAGAATTTCGCAGTCGTCCAGCGTTTAGCAAGAGAAGTGATCACGTACTGCTGAACGACTATTGTATGGCTGCTTGTTATTCCGCCGATCTGGATGGTACGGTCAATCTCCCCTATGATGTCAAGACGGGACAACTCATACCGGAAACGTGGGAGCGCTGGTTGGCTTGGGACCCCGTGCGTATGGTGCCAGCGTATGCGGAGGCTATGCAGTCAATGAAGGCGATCTATATTGACGCGGGTAGGTACGACGAATTTTACCTTGATCTTGGCGCGGAAGCGTTCCGCCGTGCGTTAGCCGAGGTGCATGTTACGGACGTGTTCTTTGAGCTGTTTGATGGTTCACATATGAGCATCGAGTATCGCTACCCCTTGAGCGTGAGTTATCTGGCGGGACGACTTGCACCTTAAATTTTTTATATTGAGGAGGGGTATAGTCCATTTGGGTAGTATATATGGGTCTTTTTTTGCTTACGTGCCGTTGATGGGGAGGTTGACTGGTATAATAGTCTTGCACTTTATGCAATAGTAGGATGTTGATTGTCGGGAGCGATGAGGAGAAGCGGGCTATTACGGACGAATTAGAAAATACTGCACACAAATCAACGATAGTTGCCACTGCCGTTGAAGCTACTACGGGCGAGAAGGAAACTTCACCTGTTGAGAAAGTGGTGTCCGCTAAGCGAGGCAACCCTTTGTTCAGTAAGGCATTTAGTTTCCGCTTGAAGAGTTTCCTGCCGGGCGGTGGTGACTACTCTTTGCGGCGTTTTAGCATCACAGAAGCGGCGATGCTTTTTATGCTGGCCTATATCGCTTCGCGTGGACTGGGTGTTATTCGCCAGACAATTTTTAATGACCTGTTTGGCACGGGGTCTACGGCTAACGCGTATTACGCGGCAGTACGTTTGCCGGATACGCTTTTTGAACTGATCGCTGGTGGAGCACTGGCCCATGCCTTTATTCCAGTGTTCCTGTCGTATGAAAAAGATTTTGGGAAGAGAGAAGCCTGGCGGCTGGCGAGCCTGGTTTTTAATTTGTTGCTGGTGGCACTGACGATACTGGTCATCATCAGCGAATTTGTGGCTCCAGCGTTTGTGTCGCGACTGCTGGTGCCTGGTTATTCACCTGCTGAGCAGGCTTTGACGACGAGCTTGACGCGTATTATGTTGATTCAGCCGCTCATCTTGGGCGTAGGGACGGTGGCTACCGGAGTGCTGAATAGTAAGCGGCAATTCTTGCTACCGGCGCTGTCACTGGCTATTTATAATTTTGGTTTGATTGGCGGATTGCTTTTTTCGCTAGCTATTCCTGGTGTTGGCATCTATGGCCCAACCTATGGCATACTGGCGGCGTCCACATTGCAGGTGCTGGTGATGGTGCCTGGATTGGTAAAGCAAGGGTTCCGTTACACGTTTATTTGGAATGTAAAACATCCCGGTTTACGTGAGGTTATGCGGTTGCTGGGGCCAAATATATTGTCGGTGGCGATGAACGCGGTTGCCCTGGTGATTGATACCAATTTCATTTCCTTTATGCAAGACAGGGCCAGTCTCGCAGCGGCGCACAATGCGTATATGCTTTTTGCCTTCCCTTTTGCCTTGTTTGCACAGGCGATAGGGCAGGCGGCACTGCCGCAACTGAGTACACTGGCAACGGCTGGTCGCTTTATGCGGTTGCGCATGACGATGGTAAAACTCATCGCGTGGGCCATTGGCCTGAGTGTGGTTGCTGCGCTGATGCTCTATCTTTTTGGCAAGCCTGCGATACACCTGCTTTTTCAACATGGTGCATTTACGAAGCATTCGACCACGTTAACTGCCACGGCACTGTTGGGCTATGCAGTTGCATTGCCTGGAATGGTGGTTGCGCAACTGTTGGTATTGAGCTTTTACGCGTTGAAGGATGCACGCACACCACTACTGGCCAATCTGTTGACGCTAACAATACACTGGGGCTTGCTTTATGTCTTGATCAGAACGCTCAGCGGGACGCAAATTATACTCGCCATACCCTTAGCGGTGGGTGGCGCGGGTATTGTCGAAGCGCTTTTGTTGGCTATCCTGTTTTTTATGCGCTTGCGTGGCAAGTTGAAGAGTGATAAAGGGATGCAACGTCTGGAACGATGGCATACGCCACGGCCATCATGCCCATAAGCTATAGTGAGTGACCAGAGGAGAAACAGTAATGAAACTGAGTGTGAATGGCACGGAACTTTTTTTCGATGTGGTGGGCAGTGGGTTGGATGTAAGTGCAGGTTTTCGGCAGAGGCCGACGATGATTATCTTGCATGGCGGACCTGGTTTTGATCACGGCTATTTACGTCCCTGGCTTGATCCTGTGAGCGAGGTGGCGCAGTTGGTGTATGTGGATGAGCGCGGCTGTGGGCGTTCCGCACGTCACACGCACGAGTATTACCAGCTTGGTATTATGGCTGACGATATTGTGCTGCTGTGCCAGAGATTGGGGATTGAGCGTCCGATAGTGCTTGGGCAATCATTTGGTGGCTTTGTGGCGTTGAGCATTGCGACGCGGCATCCAGATTTCGCGGCTGGCATTGTGCTCTTCGATACGTCTCCGGCGTGGACAGGCGGCTATGATCTCGATGCACTGGAGCAGTTGGTGGGTGGAGAGCGCGGCAAAGAACTGCGCGAGATTGCCTATCGCGAATCGACCGGTGTAGCGACGACGGAGGAATTGCATCGCTTTGAGCAGGAGGTGATGCCTTATTACTGGCACCAGGGCTTTAAGGAAGAGTATGTGAGTAAACTCTTCAATGATACGGGGATTAACCAGGATATCGCCAGTTATATGATGGGGACGTTGAGCAGAGAGTATGATTTGCGTGACAGTTTAGGGTCGATTCGTGTGCCTGCCCTGGTGTTGCAGGGGCGTTATGATTGGGTGACGCCGATGGCGGGGGCGCAAGAGATGGTGCAAGGTATTCCCAATGCAACGCTGCATATTTTTGAGAATTCCAGTCATATGGTATTCATGGAACAGCCTGATGAGATGGTGGCTGTATTGAAAGAGTGGATTACTTCGCTGGGATAGTGGTGAAAGTAAAGAAGGGTAGTCAGGGCAACGCTCTGACCACCCTTCTTTGTTTTGTTAGTAGCTCCAATTGGTGCCGCATTGGGCGCAATGTTTGGCGGGATGGTCGCTCTCGAAGGCGCGGCGGAAGGCTTGATAGCGTTCGCCTTGCCAGATGTCGGCGATAGGTTCCTGGAAGATATTGCCCAACACGCGCTCTTGCTGGTATTCGCGCGCACTTTTGTGTCCGAAAGGTGCGAAGCAGCAGGAGAGTACGTTGCCGCTGGAGGTAATGTAGGTAAGGGTGTAGGGGCGACGGCAGCCAGACCATGGTCGTTCGCCAAAATCGCGTAGCAGGCTTTCAACGGGCGTGGCGGAACCGGCGGCATTGAAGAGTATGCCGCGTTCTTGGCAGGCCTTTTCGCAATTGCGTACGAGTTCTAGCTCTTCGCGCGTAGAGCGGCGGAAGAGGGCTTGCTGAGATTGGGCCAGACCTTCCTCGAAAAAGACGAGGCGTTGCAGGTAAATTTCAGGAACGTCGTTCGCGCTGGCTAAATCGACGAGTAAGGGCAGTTCGTGGAGATTCTCACGCATGGCTGTAAACCAGAGCGAGAAGGCGGGTTTGCTGGCGTTTTGCTCTTTTTGCATGGCGATAAAGGCTTTGACATTGCGCCATATTTTGTCGAAAGCATCGACGCCGCGCACATGGGCATACGTTTCGCGGGTAGCGCCATCCATGGAGAGGCGGTACTCATCCAGTCCCGCGTCAATCAGAGCTTGACCGCGCTTGGCATTGAGCAGAATGCCATTGGAGTTAAAGAGAACATAGGTGCCGCGCGCTTTTAAATAGGTGATCATACGCGGCAAATCTTTGTTGAGCAACGGTTCACCCAGCCCATGGAGCACCACGCGGTCGAGCACAGGAAATTGATCGACAATACGGCGAAAGTTATCGTAGCTGAGGTCGCGATCGTCCTCACGCGTGAGCAGCGTCCGTGGGCACTGCTGGCAGAGTTCGTTACAACGACTGGTCGGCTCGATGTAGATTGAGCGCGGTAGCGTGGCTATGCTGGTTGGGGACGTAGTGGTCATGCAAGCTCCTTAATTTCAGTATCCTCAAGCGGATCGCCATTCCGTTTCAGCCAGGTCGCTCACGCCTTGAGGGATTGTACATGGGAAAGCCGAAAAGGTCAAGTGTTTTTGCATTAAGGTTACAAGGTGGGCGGCAGTAGCGGGAGCAAGAGCAGGGTCTGCTTCCAACACCTGCGCTAAATGTAGCATATCAGGTAATTCGTCAATATCAAAGAGCGGCTCTCCAAGTTGCACCGTCAATCCCTGTCGTTGGGCCATGGCGATGGTCATTTGCGTGACCACGCTGGTGCTCATGGGGATGCCGCTAAATACATCATGTGGTTTCCGCATGGCAATGAGATAGTAACCGCCATCATCGGCTGGTCCCAGGACAATATCAGTTTCGTCCAGTGCTGCTCGTGCGTTGGTGATCGTGGCTAGACTGATGTGCGGTGAGTCTGAACCTATTACTATAGTATAGTCATAGCCGTGCTGATGTGTCCACTGAAACGCGTGGTGGAGACGTTGGCCCAGGTCTAGTCCCTGTTGGGGGAAACAGTAAAAAGGATGCTTGGGATGAGCCGACGAGGGGAGTAGTGTCGTGACGAAGGTGCTGTAGTCGGCCTCAGGCGGCGTGTATGCCCAATGCAGGTCGTAAACTTGATCGACAAAACGACGCGCCAGGTCTGTAAGAAAGGCGCGGTACAGTTCAGCCGTCGCCTCGGCTCCGATGCTAGAGGCTAAACGTGTTTTGGTTTTGCCCGGCTCTGGATAACGGGCCACGATGATGAGTGCAGTATCAGGCATGTTTCCCTTTCGCCCCTGCATAGCGCAAGGTTGTGCGCACCATGTAATACGCGGCTTTGGCACTACCGACAATCGTGCCAGCCACTTTCGAGTGACCGTGGCTACGATGGCGGTAGTGAATCGGCAATTGGACAATACGATAGCCTGCTTTGGCGGATTTGACCAGCATTTCGACGGGCCAGCCAAAGGTCATTTCGCTCATGTGCAGCTTTTCTAGCGCGGAGCAACGGATGACGCGAAATGAGCCTATATCAGAAAGACGCACACCGTACAAGATGTGGATCATATTACTGACCAACCAGTTGCCTAAACGCGCCTGGGGTGGGATTGCTCCGCGTTCGGAACGAGTGCTTATCCGCGAACCCATGACGAGGTCGGCGCGTCCCTCTAGCAGGGGAGCTAGCATCATGGGAAGATCAGCGGGGTCGTCGCTGCCATCACCATCCATAAAAATAACAATCTCGGCTCCCAAACTGCACGCTTTCTTAAAGCCGGCAAGGCAATTGCGCCCATAACCGCGTATCGGCTCGCTGGCGACAATGGCTTCGGCAGCATGGGCAACCGCAACGGTGGCATCGGTGCTGCCATTATCGGCGACTATAATCCACTGAGCGGCGGTACGGGGTATCTCTGGCAGGAGATGGCGGAGCGCGGATTCCTCGTTCAGGGCAGGGATGACTATCGCAACCTTGTCGGTTGACATAAAATACAACTCCTCAACTTCACTAGCTACAGGAACAGTGGGAAAAATAGGGCTATGTATTACACGTACTTAGCAGGAAATAATTTACATGAATGGTGTGTACGCTGTTCCTTTTCATTATAACAGGCCGCCTGCGGCGGGGAGAGCAAGCAACCGTAGGGGCCGCTTCAGCGCGCCCATTGCCGATTTATCGGCCCGTCCCGTTTGCCGATAAATCG
>JBBQXY010000078.1:0-25259 GCA_038209195.1 Ktedonobacterales bacterium
AGAATGACAAGACGAGAGATTCTTCGCTTCGCTCAGAATGACAAGACGAGAGATTCTTCGCTTCGCTCAGAATGACAAGGCGAGAGATTCTTCGCTTCGCTCAGAATGACAAGGCGAGAGATTCTTCGCTTCGCTCAGAATGACAAGGCTGAACCTTTCTGGTGAGGAGAAACGGTCACGTGCGTTTGAACCTTGCTTTAACGAAATAATCTGGATATCCTACTACTGGGACGGGCCGATAAATCGGCGGTGGCGGCGATAAATCGCGCCCTACGGATTACGAATGGCCAGTTTATTTGTCAGGCCGCCTACGGCGGCAGGGGAGGGAGAGAGAACTAGGGCACAGCCCTATTACCTGTATTACCTGTCCCCCGGACAGGGTGCCAGTCAAGGGGCGGCGGCCCCTTGCAACCCTGCTCTGACAAATGAAGCTGGACGGTGTAGTAGGGGCCGGTTTACCGCGCCCAAAGGCCATTCATATTACTTTGCGCTGGGAAGGTGGATAGCCGTCTGCACGGTGTTAGGAATGTTTTTTCATCGCTTTTCTCACCAACTATTTGCTATCCTACCCGACAGATGATAGATTGTACTCATATCTTCAGTACCGAATATTTTTCGAGGAGGAAAGAAAGACTATGCCGCAAGCAGAACGACGCGCCCAGGTCACCTGGGAAGGAAACCTGATACAAGGTCATGGCACTATTGTGAGTACCAGCAGTGGTGCGCTCAAAGAGCTGCCGATTACTTGGGCCTCGCGCACCGAGCGACCCGACGGTAAGACCAGCCCTGAAGAGCTGATTGCCGCCGCACACGCCGAGTGCTACGCTATGGGACTCGCCCACGGTCTGGCTACGAGTGGCACGCCAGTCACCAAACTACAAGTTGACGCTGTCTGTACCCTGGAACTCAGTGCCAGCGGTCCCAAAATCCGCTCTATGGATCTCAATGTAAGTGGCAACGTTCCTGGGATAGATGCAGCCGCGTTTGAGCAAGCTGCGCAAACTGCTGAGCAAAGCTGTCCAGTTTCCAACGCTCTGCGCAATAATGTCGTCATCAGCGTTCATGCACATTTGGAAAATTCGTAAGGGTTGGCAAGTTTAATGCCCCACGCCGCCCAGCGTGCGCTAGGCGGCGTGGGGCATTAAGTGCTTATTCGGAAACCAACCTGATGCCCTACCCCACCCTCCTGATGCCCACAAGGGGCAATACTACATTTTGAAAGCGGCGGACATTCAGGTTTCCGAATAAGCTCTTAGTGTAATACCCTGCTAAAGGTTTCGGTAGCCGCTACAGAGGAACTCGACTGAGGCCGCACAAAAGGCTCCCCAGCGACGCGTATGCTCGGTGCTGTGTTCAGGTTCTGTTAATGGGTCGTTCACGAGGGCGAGTCGATGGTCTTTTGCGTAGCCATACCAAGCATTTCAATGATAACACAAATTAGTTTCGATGAAGCCTGCTGCGCTACTTAATATCCCCACTCTTCATGCACCAAAGGTGCCTGATTGAGTTCCTCACGGTAGTATTACACGGACGAGGGACAAGTTCAATGGCAAGCAGTAGGTCTTTGGACATGAGAGACTGACTTTCTTCTATGCTTGCTAATGGCAGGTTAAGTTGGCAGTATATACCTTTCCTGAAGTATCTTTGATTGACCATGAGGTGTTGGTACATGGATTGGTGGGAAAAGCTACGGAAATTGGTTGGCTCTGACCAGGCGCGATTGTGCCACTTTGCGGATTGATGAGGACGCCAGATGAATTACCGTAGGCGGTCCAGGAGAGCAGGCCCTCAGATTTAGCAGTCACTTGCACGACAATAGGACAAACGTCATCGCCATTGCTCTGCGGACAATTTACGGCATTCCAGTAGTATTGGGGGGTTGCACAACTCCATTTCATACTGACGGGGTCCTCACCACCTTTGAAGGTAAAGGTAAAGGTTGCTGTGGCCGGACAGACGGTATTCGGAATAGCCATCGTCACCTGTTGCGTCTGCCCTGGTGCTAATGAACCGCTTGTGGGGGTAATAGTAATACCATTCAGCCCGCTGCTAGCAACCGACCAGACCAGCTTCCCCAGAGCACTCGCACTCGTGCTGATGGTAGACTGACAGAGCCAGCCCTGATTCCCATGGTAGGCACAGTGTGCATCTCCCGGCGAGGAGAAACTGGCTACATTGGGAGTCACCTTCGTATGATTTGCATTCAATGTGAAACTCAGCTCCCCATTTCTCCCACCACTACTTTCTTGTGCGTGAATGGTATGCTGTCCTACTGACCAATTCTCGGTGCCGCCAATAGTGGCATCAAAGGTTCCTGTCCCACTGACCGTAATAGGCCCCACGGGAGAAACTAAGGTCAGCCCCTGCCCATTGTCGAGCGTCAGTGTTACCGTGCCCGCGGGGAAGAAATGAATGCCATGCAGGTTCAGTGTTCCACCCGAAATGGTGTCGCCGCTGATTGACAGGGAAGGTGGCAGAAAGATGAGAATCGTTCCAAGAATACCACCGATAATAATGATGATGACAACGGGAATAACTACCCATATTGGAATTGAGCGCAGTCCCTTTTTGTGTACCGGCCTGTGTGGCTCGACAGGATGATACGTGGGTGGGGGCGGTGTGAAAGGATGATACGTGGGTGGGGGTGCGATATTATTAAACTCTCCGTAGGGGTTTAGAGGAGGTGTTTGACCTGGTGCCGGGAATAGTTGCTGTGGTTGGTATGACATTCCCGCGTTATACAATTCATGCGCTGGTGCGCCACCGATTGAAGGCGAGCCTTGTGCCATGGGCATACTGCCTGAAGAGGGAGTTCCTTGTATCATTGGTACTCCGCCCATCGACGGAGAGCCTTGCACCATCGGCGCATTCCCGGCGGATGGTTGTGCATCGCCCAGTAAAGGCAAGCCCAGGAGCATGCGCCTACGCCGTTCCTCTTCTTCCTCTTTCTGTACACCACCAGTAGATTGCTGCGTCATATTTTCATAATTCGTGAAATTGCTGGAAATTGTCTGCGTATTCGTCGTGACACTTCGTGTAAACCCGCACTGACCACAAAATTGTGCGTTTTCGGGCAATTCTGTTCCACAGTTCTGGCAGCGTTGCATGTCGTCTCTCCTTCCTCATGCGCCAATGCGTTAGCTTTCCACGGCAATTAGTATGAAATCACGGTTGATAGATCAGCAGACGATGAGTTAATATTTATCGTTTTCAATATATTCTGTTTTTTGGCCAAAGGCAAGAGGGGTGATAAGGAGTTGCCTTGACACCCACGTTGAATACATCTAGAATCTCCTGTATACTAGGTAGGCTATAAACGAATGTATTTGCTACCTCATGAAGGTATACCTCAAGGAGCTTTTGGACGATGTCAGACCGTGTAGGTCAACAACTTGCTAACTACCGCCTACTGCGTCAACTGGGACAGGGCGGCTTTGCTGATGTTTACCTCGGTGAGCATGTTTATCTCAACACGCCCGCGGCTATCAAAGTGCTCCAGATGCGGCTGACTGACGACGAAAAGGAACACTTTCTCGCGGAGGCGCGTACTATTGCCCACCTGAAGCACCCCTCTATCGTGCGCATACTGGAATACGATGTCGTGGAAAACATCCCGTTTCTGGTGATGGAGTACGCTCCGAATGGCACCTTGCGCCAATGTCACCCCAAGGGGAGCAAGTTGCCTGCTGCCAGTATTGTGCCGTATATCCAGCAAGTTGCCGCCGCTCTGCAATATGCGCATGACCAGAAACTGATCCACCGCGATGTCAAACCAGAAAATATGTTGCTGGGCCACAGGAACGCGGTCTTGCTGAGCGATTTTGGCCTGGCAGTGATTGTGCAGAGTTCCCGCGACCGACTCCAGACCGTGGCAGGCACGGTGACGTATATGGCCCCAGAACAACTCCAAGGACGAGCGTGTCCCGCCAGCGACCAGTATGCGTTGGCGGCAGTGGCCTATGAATGGTTGTGCGGAGAACGGCTCTTTTCTGGCTCGTTCATAGAAGTGGCGACGCAACATGTCCTGGTACCGGCTCCCTCACTGCGCACGAAACTGCCCTCGTTGTCGCCAGCGATAGACCTGGTGATCCAGAAAGCACTGGCGAAGGAGCCGGAGCAACGTTTCGCCAGCGTCTTAGAATTCGCTAACGCCTTCGAGCAAGTGTGTCGGGCAGCGGTCCCCAAAGCGTACAGCATGACCCCTTTCCCTGTCGGCAAGCTCTTCACCACCTATCGCAGGCACTCCGCGGCGGTGCTACAGGTTGCCTGGTCGCCTGATGGGAAAAAGATCGCTTCGGCAAGTGCTGATAAAACCGTGCATATTTGGAATGCCACCAGCAAAAGTCCGGCCTTTATCTACCGCAACCATAGCAAGGCGGTCAGTTCGGTGGCCTGGTCGCCCAACGGTACGCGTATCGTCTCCGGCTCCTGGGATACGACCGTGCAGGTCTGGCATGTCCAGAGTGGGCGCAAGCTCTTGACCTATCGCGGCTTCTCGCGAGAGATTGGCTCTGTAGCGTGGTCGCCTGATGGCAAGTACATCGCCGCTGGCTCCTGGGATACGACGGTACAAGTGCGGCAGGCTGAATCAGGCAGTCGTATAATCACCTATACAGGCCATAGCAGCCCTGTCTACGCGGTCGCCTGGTCGCCTACCAGCACGACAGAGGGCCGCCGCGTGGCCTCCGCGAGTGGGGCAGCGGACAATACAGACCTTGATAATACGGTGCAAGTCTGGAATGCGCTCACTGGTGACAACTCGTTGAGCTATAGTGAACACTTTTATTTTGTGAATGCGGTCGCCTGGTCGCCCGATGGAGAGAAGATCGCTTCCGCTAGCGCGGACACCAACGTCCAGGTTTGGCACGTGGCGACAGGCAGCAACATCCTGAACTATCGCGAACATACCAGCAAAGTGAACGCCGTCGCCTGGTCGCCCAATGGCAAGTATATCGCCACGGCCAGCGATGATCGCACCGTGCAGATTTGGGACGCTAGCACGGGAGAACGGGTCTACACCTATCAGGGCCACACGAGAGAGGTGAGCAGCGTAGCGTGGTCGCCTAATGGCATGCGCATGGCATCGGCTGGCTTTGATGCAACGGTACAGGTCTGGCATGTAGGAAACAGCTTGTAGAGGAGCGCGACGATGGAATACAGGAAACGAAATTCTGCCAGGCCCCGTATCGGAGAACAGCTTGGCAACTACCGTCTGCTCCGCCTGCTGGGGCGAGGCAGCTTCGCGGACGTTTACCTCGGAGAACATATTCACTTGAATATCCAGGCCGCCATCAAAGTGCTCGATATGCGACTGAGTAACGACGACATGGGAGATTTTCTCAAAGAGGCCCGCACGATTGCCCACTTACGACATCCCTCTATCATCCAGGTGCTGGAATTTGGGGTGGAGAACAATACGCCCTTCCTCGCCATGGATTACGCTCCGAACGGCACGCTTCACATGCGCTTCCCCCATGGGAGCCGTCATACGGCAGAGGATATCCAACCCTATGTGATGCAGCTTGCTTCCGCCCTGCAATATGCCCATGATAAGAAGCTGATTCATCGCGATATCAAGCCGGAGAACATGCTTTTGGGCAGTAACGATGAGGCTTTGCTGGCCGATTTTGGCATCGCAGTTGTGGCCCATAGCTCGCGTACCCAGAGCATGCAGGGGGTAGCCGGTACCGTGGCCTATATGGCTCCTGAGCAACTGCGCGGCTTACCCGTCAAAGCGAGTGACCAGTACGCCCTGGCAGCCGTCATCTACGAATGGCTCACTGGGAATAGTCTCTTTTCAGGTTCTTTTGTGGAGGTTGCCACCCAGCATACGCTTACTCCGCCCCCACCTTTAAGCACACATCTGCCCACAATCGCACCAATGATTGAGTCAGCCATCCTCAAAGCACTGGCGAAAGACCCCACCGAGCGCTTTACCAGCATAGAGGATTTTGCACACGCCTTTACCATGGGGAGCACCGATGGGGAGCCGTATCACCTACAGATGGCGACAGAAGAGGAGTTGTCCTCCAAAACGGAGCCTCTGCCCTCTATGCAGGGAGTGAATATTCTGCCGCTACAAGAGACAACTATTACGACCTATCGTGGTCATTCAGCCCCCGTGAATGCCGTGGCTTGGTCTCCGAGCGACAGGCAGGAGGCGGCTCATTACCGCAGTCACCTCGCATCGGGCAGCGAAGATGGGACAGTGCAAATCTGGGATGCCATGACCAGACGTAAAATCTCTACCTACCGTGGTCATTCTGGTGGCGTCAGTGCGATAGCCTGGTCGCCCGATGGCAAATGGCTCGCCTCGGCTGGCATAGATTGCACGGTGCAGGTGTGGGCGACCGCTACCATGCGCAAGGTATGTACCTATAATAGGCATACCGAAAAGGTAACGGCCTTAACATGGGCACCAGCGGGATTGGCTACGACGACAGGACATGGCCCCCTCATTGCCTCAGCCAGCGCGGATAGCAGCATCCATATCTGGGATGCCGCCACCGGAAGCAGACAATTCAGCTACCGTGATCATACGCGTCCCGTGTACGCCGTGGCCTGGTCTCCTGACGGACAATATATCGCGTCAGGAGGCGAAGATATGACGGTACAACTCTGGAAGGTGCCAGCTAAGGATGTAGCGGCGGGAAAAATACTGCTCATTGCGCGCAATTTCACCAATACACTCCACACTGTGGCGTGGTCGCCCGATGGACAATTCATAGCTTCTGGCGGTGCCGATCAAATAGTTGAAGTATGGGAAGCCAGCACTGGAGCCACGCTCTGCACCTATCAGCAGCATAAGTTCACCGTCAGTGCCGTGGCGTGGTCGCCCGATGGGTCACGGATCGCCTCGGCCAGCTTTGACAGGACGGTACAGCTCTGGGATGCCGCCACTGGAGAAAATACTGTTCTCTACCCTGGTCATGCCAACTGGGTATACGCCGTGGCCTGGGCCTCAAACGGACAATACATCGCCTCCGCCAGCAGCGATAAAACGGTCCAAGTCTGGCTGGTGGTGTGATCAGCACTATTACTAAGCCAACTGTAGGGGCATTTCCACTGCACAGGGCTTGTGAATTATTGCTCATGATGCGATGGTTACGACCAGGGCGACCGCAAGGGTGCGCCCCTACTATACACGCTTAACGGGTAAAAATGCACCGTAGTATAGTAGGGGCGCACCCTTGCGGTCGCCCTAGCATAATTCACAAACCCTGATCCACTGCAAATTTGTGCATGACAACTTGGGCGGCTTATGCTATACTATTGTACAGTTGTACAATGCTTGGCTATTTTCTTTCACGTCCAAGAAATACTCAACCTTTACTTTTATAAGATCCGAGGTAAGAGATGGCATCATTAGAAGATCTCCAAAGTAATCGTTATCGCAATGTGCGCTTGCTGGGCAGCGGCGGCATGGGCGAAGTTTATCTCATGAATGATAATCGGGTAAATCGACAAGTCGCGATCAAGGTCATTCGCTCTGAGGGTGCCTCTTATCCCGGTTCCGATGCCGCCAAAGATGCTGCTCGACTTTTCGAACGTGAAGCAAAAGCAATCGCCGCACTCGAACATCCCAATATCCTGCCCCTATACGACTTTGGCGAGGAAACCCATGATGATGTCATGCTGAGTTATATGGTCATGCCCTATTGCTCAGATGGATCGCTGGCAACCTGGCTGCGTCAGAGCGGCACCACGATCACGCTTTCACCACAAGATATTTCTCACCTCGTGGAACAGGCGGCAGATGCTCTCCAATACGCACACGAACACCAGGTCATCCACCTGGACGTCAAACCGCCGAACTTCCTTTTACGCGGCAACCGCAAGTATCCTAACCGCCCTACGCTGCTACTAGCTGACTTCGGTATTGCGCGCAGCAGTGCCACCGTCTCCAATTCCAGTCGCACCATTCGTGGCACGCCTACCTCCATGGCACCTGAACAATGGAGTAGCGAGCCAGTGCCTGCGTCTGACCAGTATGCTCTGGCAGTGATGGTTTACGAAATACTGGCGGGTCGTCCTCCCTTTGTGGGCGGCATGGAACAATTGATGTACCAGCACTTCAACGTGCAACCTGCTCCACCCAGCAAATACAATGCCCAACTGCCCAAAGAGCTTGATGCCGTCATGCTGCGCGCATTAGCAAAGAGACCCGAAGATCGTTTTCCTTCCATCATGGAATTTGCCAATGCCTTTGAGCAAACGGCACACCTCTTGCCGCCCGTAATGGTGCTGGGGGCAAAACCGTCCGATTCCAATCCCAATGCTAACGGCATGACCAACGATCTGCGCACTACACTGGCGATTAGCGCGGCAGAGGCTCACTATGGCACCAGTCGTATGATTACCTTGCCAGGAGGAAGCCAATCGGTTCGGGTGGTGATCCCAGCAGGGACTTCCGATGGGCAGGTTATCCGTCTGCCAGGGCAGAGCCTTGGTGGTGGCAATGGAACCATTCCGGTGAATGAACTTGTGCTGACTATTGCTATTGCCAAGCTCGAAGCAGTGCCAGCGTCGCCCCACACGGTCAGCGCGGCACAGACCATAATTAACTCACCACCCAAAACTCCACAGACATTTCATTCCGCTTCGGACCATGACCTCCCAACGGTAGCGTCAGTTTCAAGCAGGACACCAACTCCAACAAACCCGCCGCCGCCAGCGCAGAAAAAACGGGGTTTCCCCCTTGCGGCGGTCATCAGTATTATCTCAGTGCTGGTCATTTTGCTGATTATTGGCAGTGGGGTCTACTTTTATACCAACGGACATCAGACGAATTCCAATGCCTTGAACTTAGCGCAATCGCAAACGGCAACGGCGGTGACGCAGACAACAAAGGCGAAACCAACGTTGACACCCACACCGACTCGTCCACCCAATGGCCTCTTTATCGGTGGCACCTATAACGGCTCGATGACTGATGGGGTAACGCAACAGACCTCAAGCATCTCGGTGTTTCTCGGACAAACGCAGGGGAGTGGCGTCTTGACTGGCACGTTTACCTACAGGTCGGGTGGCACTGGAACGTATACACTTAAGGGCCTGGTGGATATGCAAGGCAAATTCTCTTTTACCGTTCAGCAACCCGCTGGGAAACAACCGCTGTACTTTTATGGTCAAAACAAAACAGGAAACTTCCTGAACGGGAGTTTTTGCAGTAGCAGTACAAACTCTTGTAGCACAACGCCAGGCTATTTCACTATCGGCCCAAGGTTTTAGAGCTTATCCCAACGTTTCACTACTGTTGTTGCTGTTGCGGCATGGTCTGGGTCTGTGACTGCGACTGCACTTGGTCGCGGTCGTCTACTTCATAGACAGTGGGGACCCAGGCTGGCTCCTCCTGTGGTAGTTCGGCGATGAGTGGTGCCTGCGAGGGTGCGATGCGCACTGTAACGGTTAATTCGCTATCGGCCTTTCCGCGGAACACGCCGCGTGTGGGGGGCACATCGGCGTAATCGCGTCCGATAGCCACACGTATGTGTCGATCATCGGTAAGCGTATCGTTGGTGGGATCAAGGCCAATCCAGCCAAGCCCTGGCAAGAAAGCTTCTATCCAGGCATGCGTGGCCTCGCCGCTCGCACGCTCCTGACCGCGACTCGGCAGATACAGGTACCCACTGACATAGCGACAGGGTATTTGCAGATGGCGTACCAAGGTAATCATGATATGGGTCAGGTCCTGGCACACGCCCTTGCGCATTAGTAACGCCTCATCAATCGGCGAATCGACACGAGTGGCTTGGGGCGTGTACTCAAAGGTGTTGTGAATGGCACTGTTCAATTCGCGCAATACCGTCAGTGGGTCATCTCGCCGCTGCACGTTCAGTTCATCTGCCAGCTCATAGAGCAGTTCGGTTGGGTCGGCAAAGTGGCTTGGCATCAACGTGTCCCAAAAGTCTCCATGCTCGGTAATCACATCCAGTTCATCCCACGCCTCCGGAGTCAAAGCCTCAGGTAGCTCTGGAGGCGCGGTCACATCGACCAGAGACTCGGCTGTTATGGTAAGTTGGCTATGGAAATTGGGTACGTCGAAGTGTTGCACGCGGTTGCCAAACTCTCCCCGGTACGTCATGATCCGCGAGCGCGGGCTGGTATGGAGGCGAAAATCCAGGCAGCGCTGACTCCCCTCACTCCGTGGCTGAATGCGCACTTCCATAATACTTTCGCTGATCGGTGTACTATAGCGAAAGCGCGTTATATGACGAATGGTGTAATACATGTATTGTTTCCTTACGCTTGTTCTGCGCCGCGGGATGTGAGAGCGATATCAATGGGATAGGCAATATAGGTGTGATAGAGTCCGCTGTGAATGAGGGTACATTGCCGTTGGACACTTTCCAGGTACTCATGCACATCGCCACTGAGAACCTCATCAATTTGGGCGAAGTCGAGCGTTGCGCGCAAGCGGCCGGCCAGTCGTTCAGCGCGTCCAGAGCTACGTCCGCCTATAGCTTTTGCAATGGCTTGCAGTGCCACCTGCATCATGGCACAAGCAAAACGGATTGAGCGCGGGGCTTCCGCGTTTAACAGTAGAAACTCGACGATGTGGGCAGGGCGGATCGTTGCGGTATAGACTTTGCAATAGGCTTCAAACGAGGCGCAAGAACGCAGTAGTTCCACCCAGACGCGGTAGTCGAGTGGCTCATCCTCGTATTCTGTATCGCCCGTCAGGAGCTTCGCGAAATGGGTGTCCAGCAGAGCAGCAGTAGCCGTCGTGCGTTCGAGAAAGCGTCCCACGCGAATAAAGTGCCAGCCCTCGCTATGACTCAACGTCGCATCCGTGATACCCTGAAACAGATAAATGCCCTCTTTTACGTTATTGAGAAATCGGTGTGGCTCCGCGTGCCAGATCTTTTCTATGCTGGACTCCTTCACGCGCAGAAAAAGGCGATTGAGTTGCTCCCACATTTCGGAACTGATCTGCTCGCGAACCTGGCGCGCATTCTCGCGTGCCGCCTCGATACAATACACGATGGATGATGTGTTGCTCGCATCAAAGGTCAACAGGTGCGTAACGCTATAGGCGTCGATTTCCCCTTCTGGTATTGTTGTGCGCAAACTGCGCAAGAGTCGATGCCAGCGCGTGCTCGCATCCTCGCCAGTCCGGTCGAGCATCTGGGCGAGGTTGACATCGATGAGACGGGCTGTATGTTCCGCCCGTTCCAGGTAGCGACTCATCCAGTAGAGACTTTCTGCCACTCGAGAGAGCATGATTTTACCTCACTGCTTGACCACGGCTGTCGGCTCCTACCAGGACCCAGGTATCTTTACTCCCTCCACCTTGAGAGGAGTTTACGACCAGCGAGCCACGTTTGAGGGCCACGCGGGTCAATCCACCGGGGACAATAGTGACGTGCTCGCCAAAGAGCACAAAGGGGCGAAGATCAACATGGCGCGGTTCTATCTGATTATCAATAATACAGGGCGCACGCGATAGGGCCAAGGTGGGTTGTGCGATATAGTTGCGCGGATTGGCGATCACCAGATCACGAAACACCTCGCGTTGTGCGGCTGTGCTATACGGGCCAATCAACATGCCATAGCCGCCGGATTCTCCCACCGCCTTAATCACCAGCTCATGGATATGTTCCAGCACATACTTGCGCTGAGTTTCGTCAGTGAGCAGGTAGGTTTCCACATTGGGTAGGATAGGTTCCTCACCCAAATAGTAGCGAATGATGGCGGGAACATACGAGTAAACCGCCTTGTCGTCGGCGATACCTGTGCCAATGGCATTCGCTAAGGCCACATTGCCATCGCGATACGCGTTGAATAGGCCAGGAACCCCTAAGGTAGAATCACGTTGGAAGGAGAGCGGATCAAGATAATCATCATCGATGCGCCGATAGATCACGTCAACACGCCGTAGGCCGGCAGTGGTACGCATGTAGACGATGTTATCATGCACTAGCAAGTCACGCCCCTCTACCAATTCGATGCCCATTTGGCGCGCCAGAAACGCGTGCTCAAAATACGCGGAATTGTAAACGCCCGGCGTCAATAACACAATCACCGGGTCTGGTCGCCCAATGGGTGCCAGTGAGAGCAAGGTGCTGAGCAACGCCTGCCCATAGTGATCAATGGGTCGGACGCCATAGCTGCCAAACAACGAGGGGAAGATGCGCTTCATCACCTGGCGATTCGCTTGCATGTAGGAAACACCGCTCGGAACGCGCAAATTATCCTCTAAAACGGCGAAACGACCATCCGGCAGTCGCACCAGATCAGTGCCATCGACGGCGACATAGATGTCATGAGGCACATAGACCCCACGCATTTCGCGGCGATAGTGCCGACAGCTATAGATTAGCCAGCGGGGGATAACCCCATCAGAGAGGATATGTCCCTGATGGTAAATGTCCTTAAGAAAGAGATTGAGTGCGGTAATGCGCTGCGTTAAACCTTGTTCAATGGTGGCCCACTCTGAGCTGGTGATGATGCGTGGCAAGAGGTCGTAAGGCCAGATGCGCTCAGTACCCTCATCATCGCCATAGACGGTGAAGGTAATACCTTGATTTAGGAACGTTGTATTTGCCGCTTGTTGCCGTTGGTAGAGTGTTTCAGCGGGCATCTCCAGCAAACGATGAAACAATTCCTGGTATTGAGGGCGCGGCTTGCCATTCGCATCCAGCATCTCGTCGAACGCCGCGTCAAGTGTATAATTTGAGAAAGGGGGCGGCAACGTTGGCTGACCCTGACTGGCCGTATCCGATACAATCACAGGCGATATCCCTACTTCTTTTCTTTTTCTGTTGACCAGGTAGACAGTATAGACGCGGTAGAGGCACAATACATTGCGCCCAATCACGGCTTCTGAGGCATTTTTATAGTACGATTAAAAAGCAGGGATTGTCAAGAGAGATTGCGCGATTACTCGTCTTTCCCAGCGTTGCTGCGCGATTACTCGTCTTTCCCAGCGTTGCTGCGCGATTATCTGCCTTTCCCAGCGTTGCTATAGCTTTATTGATTGCTCATAACATATAATAGGAGAAACGCAAATAACAATTACCAAAACACGTCAGGTTAACATGCAGCCCTGGCAAGTAGAAAATGGAGTGGGAAAACAATGCAAATTAAAGTTGGATGCGAATTCCGTTATGAATCAACATGGTCGACCCCGGCTGTCATGCAGGTAGAGCCGCATCCTGGTGCGACTCAACGTATCCTTCATGAAGCATGGGAGCTTTCACCGTCGCTCTCCCTCCATACCTACGCTGACCTCTATGATAATGTCTGCAAGCGCATGATTATCCCGGTTGGCACTCAGGTAATGCGCTATGACGCGCTCATCGAGGTATCCGATCAGCCCGACGAGGTCGCCCTAGACGCGATACAGCATCCTGTAGAAGAGCTACCCGATGATGTGCTGATCTACACTCTACCCAGTCGCTTCTGTCTTTCGGACGCCCTCTCGGATATGGCCTGGCAGCTTTTCGGTTCCACCCTACCGGGTTGGTCGCGTGTGCAGGCTATCTGCGATTGGGTACATAGCAATATTCGTTTCCAGTATGGCACCAGCAATTCACTGACCACCGCCGCTGATGTATGTGCGCAGGGAGTGGGCGTCTGCCGCGATTTCGCGCACCTGGCGGTGACTTTTTGTCGTGCCCTCAATATCCCCGCACGCTATGTCTTTGGCTACCTGCCGGATATTGGTGTACCGGTGCCGGACGATCCGATGGATTTCTGCGCGTGGATGGAGGTGTATCTATCGGGACGCTGGTGGACCTTTGATCCGCGCAACAACCAGTTCCGCGTTGGTCGTGTTCTCGTTGGGCGCGGGCGCGACGCACTGGATGTGGCAATGATCACCACCTATGGAGCCCCACGGCTCGCGCAAATGACGGTCTGGGCCGACGAGGTGCCCTCTACTGCTACGACTGTTGCCACTACTGAGACCCCAAGCGCAGACACAGCGAATTCAGCGGTACCCATCCTGAGAGGGGATCACGAGCAAATATGATGCAAGACCCAGTGGATACTGAAACCCAGATCGCGGCCCTCGATCTCCTCGACCACCATGGCATTGACTGGAAGCTCGTACAACGTACTGTCTATCTCATCCATCAGCACTTTCGCTATGATTATCCCGGTCCCGTCCGTGAACTCAAACAGCACTTATTGATTGTGCCACCGGATACCTATGGAGACCAGCACCACATCGTCCATCGGCTGGATGTCTCCGTGCCTGTTACCGAGAGAGCCAGTCACGCTGACGAGTTCGGGAATCATGTGATCGATCTCTCTATTCCCGCAATCGAAAGTTCGATTGACTTCGAAGCATGGATCGTGGTAGAACGAGATGCCGATCATGGGCTACATATGCTGCCACTTGCTGCCCTCTCTGATCTACGCTACCTTGAACCCTCGGCACTGACAACACCTAACGATACTCTGCGCCAAGTCGCGACTACTCTGTTAGCCGGCGATGAGGCGCAACAGCAGCCAGAAGCGATAGCCGGACGCATCAATGAATGGGTACACAAGACCATCCACTATGCGCACGGCACAACCGATATCCATACCACCGCTGTGCAGGCGCTCATACAGGGGACTGGTGTCTGTCAGGACTACGCCCATATCATGCTGGTGCTCTGTCGCCTCTGCGGACTGCCAGCGCGCTATGTCTCCGGTCACTTGCTGGGCGAAGGCGGCACACACGCCTGGGTCGAAGTGCTGATGCGCGCACCAGAACAGCACGACGCAGCCATCGCGCTGGCCTTTGATCCAACGCACGGCTGCCAAACAGACCTGCACTACCTGACTATTGCCGTTGGACGGGACTACTACGACGTGGCCCCTACCTCAGGCACATTTCAAGCACCATATCGCGGTCAGCTGACCGCGAGCAAACGGGTAGGGCCGATCTCGCTGTATTACAACGAATAATGCTGCCTAAGCCACGATATGCTTCACCGGACCAGCAGACGTCGCTTCATCGTAGGTGCGCTTTGGGTGAAGCTGTTGCAGGAGGCGTTGTAGCTCTGGCAATTGCTCCGTGGCGATGATAGTATCCTGGGGATGCAACTCCTGCCAGACGTGATAGATGGCATCAGGCTCTTGATGGCGATAAATAAAGCGACACGCAATCTTATTCTCTTGCGCCAGATAGTTCGCTTCACCCAAATCTTTGCGCGCCTGTTCATCGATCAAGTGCGGCTCTATCAAGCGGAAAAGTTCTGGTTTGCGATCAGAGGCGCGTTGTCCCAAGTATAAAAACACCACTGGTTTCTTATCGGGATTACGAATTGCCACCTGGGCGATGGCTTCATTATAGGGGCTGCCAGAAGCAAGTACCGCCAGCACTGCTCCTGGGAAATCTTTCTCCACGCCGGTTACCACTACCGGGACACGGCCCTTTTTTCTGTGCAGCCGATAATTGGTGAAAGCGATGGTCATACCAATAATAGCCACTGAGCCCCCGAAGGCTGTCGCCAGAGGCTTGGCAACCAGATTCGTTGACCAGGCTATAGTTACAAGCACGGTGGTGAGTATACCTAACCAGTAATTGAGCAGTGATCTCGTCCAGCGTCCTTCTGGCTCTGGTCGCTGCGCTGGATTTGCCTGCTCTTCTTCAGTCAGTTCTTCTCCTTGCGCAGCATTCTGTTCCTGGGCTACATTTTCCGTTGCGGCTGGAGCAATTAGCGCACCTTGTTGTGTCTGGGCTGAGGATGATGGGATGTTTCGACGAGCGAATGCATTCGCGTTGACGCCGGTTTTCAAAGCCTGTAAGCGTCTGTATTTGCGCTGACGATAGCGCACAATGTCCATCCCCAGGCAGGTCAAAGTAAATGCGCCCAACAAACCAAAAGCGTACATGTCGCCCAGGACATTAATATCCCCATGGACTGCCACCAGCACGAGGATGGGGATAATCGTCGCCAGTGCTATGGAATAGTGCGGAGTCCCACGTAATTTGTTGCGTTGCAAGATAAATTGCGGAAAAAATTCCATGCGCGAGAGGGCGAGAAACACATGGTACGAACCAATAATGGCGGTATTGCTGGCAAAGATTAGTAGCGCACTGGCACTGATCGCCACCTCCGTCTGCAAGATCACCCCACCCCAACGCCCACCAAGCAGCGAGATAATCTGGCTCGAAAGCACAGGATCGGCTGCCGCTTTCGGCAAAAGGAGGGTGGACAATACAGTGAGGAGTGGGCTGGTCAAGCCTACAGTCAAGATCACGAGGAAAAGCGCGAATTTTCCCACCTTCCTCCGTGGCAGTTTCATGACGGGAGAAAGTTGCGAAATACTTTCTAACCCGGAAAAGGCGAGAAAAGAGCCCGCGAAGCCAACCAGCAGTGTGACAGGGGTCAGGGTTTTACCACTAAACATTTGCGGAAAGAGTGCGAGGAACTGCGGAAAGGAGATGTGCGTGAAGACGCTCACAAGTATAGCCACATCACTGACAAAGGCAATGATCGCCCCTATCAGGCTTACCTTGGCACTCTCGCTGACACCGACCCAATTGAGAATACCAAGCAAAACAAGCATAACGAGGGTAATCCAAACGGTAATGCTGAGTCCCAGGAAGACATTCTGTGGTCCAATGGCGGGCAGTACCACGCTCAGATAGAGCATACCTGAGAGGCTACTGATCGCCGCGGTAAGAAAATAATCGACGAGAATAAACATTCCCCCCAGGGCACCAAACCAGTGATTGAGTGCTCTGGCCGCCACTGTCACCACTCCTCCGCCTTGCGGAAAACGATACGTCACCTCGACATATTTGAAGGTCAGCAGAATGAACACAAACATCGTCAACATGACGAAGAAGCCCGCTAGCTTTCCTACTGTACCGTAGAGAATGCCGGGGACATAGTAAATGGAGGTGCCGATATCTGCGAAGACCACCGCCCAGCACAGAAATGGGCCAAGTGGCTGCGCTTCGTGCTCCTTTGGAGCGCTTTGTGGTGGCGTTGCTGTCTCACTAGCCATAGATGTGTTCCTTTGTTCCTTCCTTCGCAGTTTCCTTTCCTCAAATACTGTAGAGAGGATTGAGAATAGTGCTTTGTTTCTCTTCATTGACAGGCCGCCTACGGCAGCCCCTTGCATCCCTGCGCGTCACTTGAAGTGGGACAGAGTAATAGTTTTTCGAGCTACTCATGTAGCACGTAGCAGAGGTTCAGAAAGGTGCAGACTAGCCAGACATGTGCCCTTAAGAGCTGCTTTGTCGGGTTGAAGGGTATGCTATAATAGGCTCATGCTTAGAACTCAGACTGTCACGCGCTATGTCACACCACTAAAAGAGGGTGGTTCCCTACCGGCCATCGTCGAAGCTGATGACGATGGTCTCTACGTGCTGAAGTTTCGCGGGGCTGGTCAAGGCCCCAAAGCACTGATCGCTGAACTGGTTGCAGGGGAGCTAGGTCGCGCCCTGGGGTTGCCCATTCCCGAAATCGTCTTCATGGAGCTCGATCCCGTTCTGGGTCGTTCCGAGCCAGACTTTGAAATCCAGGCTCTTATCAAGGCCAGCGCGGGGCTGAACCTGGCGCTGGACTACCTGCCGGGTGCCGTTGGTTTCACCTCGCTTGATGTGCAGCGACTCGATCCGCTACAGGCCTCTGCCATCGTCTGGTTCGATGCGTACGTAAGCAACGTGGATCGCACGCCGCGCAATACCAATATGCTTTTCTGGCACCGCCGACTTATGCTCATCGACCATGGTGCCGCACTCTACTTCCACCATAGTACCGGAGACTACCTCTCGCGAAGCCGTAACCCGTTCACGCCCATCAAGGAACATGTACTCCTTCCGGTAGCCAGTGCTTTAGAGGAAGCCGACGCCCGCCTGAAAAAGCACCTGACACCCACGTTAATTCGCGAAATTATCGATGCCATTCCCGATAGCTGGCTCGACCATGACCCGTATTTCGCTGATAGTGTTGCTCAACGCGCAGCCTACCAGGCGTATTTGATTGATCGCCTGGAGGCCTCGCAATCCTTCGTAGAGGAGGCCATTCATGCACGCGCTCAGCTCCTATGATTACGCGCTAATCAGGGTTGTCCCCAGCGTCGAACGTGGAGAGTGCCTCAATGTTGGTATCCTCCTCTTTTGCCCCACGCTGCGCTTTCTCCAGGTGCGTATTCACTTGGACCCAGCTCGCGTTCTCGCCCTGGACCCCCATATCGATCTATTGACGATCCAGGAGCACTTGGATAACATTGTACGCATCAGCAATGGGGAGAAGGAAGCCGGGCTATTGGGGCAAATGTCACAGTCAGAACGCTTTCACTGGCTCGTCTCCCCGCGCAGCACGGTTATTCAAACCTCGTCGGTCCATACTGGGCTCAGCTCCGATCCCGAAGCTACTCTTGTATACTTGCTCAAGACTATGGTCTATCACTCCTAGTTGTGCGTGTTAAAAAACTAAATTTATGGCCATCTGTGCCGATAAAGGAAAGTGAGAAACCGTAGAATTGGTAGTAGGCAATAGTAGAAAGCTCCTCGGAACTCAATTTGGAGGCGTTTATGGTAGTTCAATTAGCACACGAGGTGAATCAACCTGGTGAAAATGGCTTTGCCGACGAAACGGGAGAGACGGCGATGGCTTTTCGGGAGCTGCTTGAGCAGTATACCCGTGAGGTGGAGGCTCATACACGCCTCCAAAGAAACTATGATGAGATGCAGATTATGGTCAGGCATCAGCAAAAAATGTTTACGGTCGTCAAGCAACTTTACAATGAGCAGGTGCAGGCCGCATTGACCGATGCTGTGACCGGGCTGCCAAATCATCGCGCGGTCATGAATACTATCGAAGAGGAAATAGCGCACTGCGAGAGCGATAGCTCGTTCACCATGTTATTTGTAGATATAGACCATTTCAAGCTGGTGAACGATACATTTGGGCATCGGGCAGGCGACGCCGTTCCTCTGGAGGTTGCATCTCGCCTACGCACAGGCATACGGCAAGAAGATTTTGCCGGACGCTATGGAGGAGAAGAGTTTGCGATTGTGCTGGCTGGCTGCGATATGGAGCGTGCTAGCAGTATCTGCGAGCGATTACGTGCCTCGATTGCCGAAGTTCTATGTACCTACGAGATTGAGGAGACACAGAACATCATAACAATACCTGTTACTGCCAGCTTTGGCGTTGCATCCTTCCGTTTGAATGGCTTATCCCGCGATGCGCTGATTGAGTCCGCCGATCAAGCCATGTATATGGCAAAGCATAGCGGACGCAATCGCATCTGTCGAGCAGAGATACCTCAATTAGCACACGCCGAAGAGAATGAACTGCTCTCGCTTATTGTTGAAGCCATGAGCCCAAAGTCTGCTTCATGACAATATCCTGAAGTGCTTTGTCTACAATGATGCCGCGCAATTCTGTGGCTGCCTGAATCTCACAAAGTTGCCAGGGCAATGACGTCAGACTGACCATTTGCTTCCAGAGATCAAAGGATGCTCTGGGATGGAGATCGGTGACGCTCTTTCCCACCTTGGTGCCTTCGTCAGGGTTGCCACCCCAGTTCACCGTCTGGATGACTTCGGGGCGAAACCAGAGCAGAAGGGCTTTCTGCAAGCGCGAGATAGAAATGGCGAGGATACCACTGCCATAGACTTTAAATTTCAATGCCTCTGCCTCATGGTAAAGGCCCGACAGGTAGTTGGTTGCGAATACGTCCTCGCGCATGTTTGCCCATATCCACTGAATGAATGGGCGCAGTTCAGCATCGCCCGGAACCTGACCCACCGCATCATACCCTTCGTCAAAGCAAATAGCCAGACCCTGGGCATTCACCAGTTTCAGCAGTTCCTTCCCATGCTCCTTCAGCCTCTTCATCACCTCGTCCTCTTTCATAATCAGGTTGGCTAGCTGCGTCTGTACATTCTTTACTTGCATCGCATACTGGTATGCTTCAAAGTCTTGCTTGGCTGGGAGCTGCGTCGAAACAATTTGTCCAACCAGTTCACACATGCTGCGCATTTCGTGCCCGATATATTTCGGTGTAAGATGGTGACAGGAGATCAGGCCCCAGAGTTTGTCTCCTTTTAACAGGGAGATAGACATTGAAGCACCCACCTGCATATTTTTCAGATATTCGAGGTGCATAGGCGAGACGCCCCTGAGCACGGCATAGCTCAGATCTACAGGTCGTTGCGTGAGAGGATTAAGGTAAGGAACAACTGCCGCCGGTTGATACTGTGCGTCGCTAATGAGACGGAGCCAGTTCTTCTGATACAGAGCTCTAGCTGGAGCGGGGATGTCCGAAGCTGGAAATTGCAGGCCAAGGTATGCATGCAGATCGGCTAATTTGTCTTCGGCAACGACAACACCGTTCCACTGCTCGTCAAAGCGATAGATCATCACGCGGTCAAAGCCTGTCATGCGGCGAATTTCTTCAGCCGCGACCTGGCAAAGCTGTTGCAGGTCAGAGATGAGTTGCAGACGGGTCAACGATGCTTTGAGGTGTCTATAGAGTTCAACGAAAGATGCGCTCTCCTTGAGCTCCGCTTCCTCAAGTTCGAGCAGCAACAATCCGTCCATACGATGGACAATGCCATCAATCAGCAACTCGCGGTGGCCTACTTTTACGTGCAACTTGATGGGATTGGCAAGCTGGATATCTTCTGAAAGAAGCACCTTGCGCAATATCTCGACCTGCGATGGCTCGAAAATGCGGCTCACTTGTTGATTGAGAAGAGTGCCAGCGGAGATGCCGAACATGGCTTGGACGTTTTCGCTCACCTGTAGCAGGGTGAGTTCCGGCTCCTTCAGTACCAGCAACACGCCATGCGACTGAATGCTGCCAGGAATATGAACCGGCTCACGGTCACAGTTTGTCAGATCAATACTTGCCGGGTCGTTAGTTATAATCATACCTTTGCTCCTATTAACAACCATTGGTGAAATAATATAAAGGTTTTGCTGGCGGTACTGATAACAGCATTTTCCGCTTCTACATTGGGAATAGACGTGACGAGAAGTTCGCCAAATGCTCTCCACATACTACCGGTATCAGAGCCATAGCCGTGAAAAAATGCGCACCCGCTGTGTTCATGCAGATGCAGCACGCGTTGGATATGCCGGGTAATGATTTGGCCTCCCAACGTCGCCCCTTCAAGGACATACATACAACCGAGTACCTGGTAGAGCGTGTCAAGTGTGGGGAGTTCGGCGCAGGTAGGTAACACGGTCAGATCGGTGCCAGCATTGCTCAAAGCTTTTAAATCTTGCAGAAGCCAGAGTTTCTTGCTTCGTCTCTCAAGCTCCCACTTCAGTCTCTGCTCTTGCTGAAAATTTCTTAAGCGCAGTTCAACTGGCTGGTAGAATCCGAGGAAATGCACTAAAATACTTTTATAGCTTGCCAGCGTCAAGTGCTCGTCACAAATATTCAGTTCACGTTCTAATTGCTCGTGATAGCTTCTCGTCTCTTGTTTAAGTCTTTGCAAAATCATGGGTATCTTTCCAGTTCGTGCATATTTTCCTCTTCACATTCAGTATACTTGCATTACTAAATCATGCTTATTGAGTAACTATTGCTCTGTTCCACTTCATGTGACTTGCCGCCTACGGCGGCAGAAGGAGAGGGAGAGAACTAGGGCGCAGCCCTAGAACCCAGTCAAAGGGCGGCAGCCCTCTGATACCTGTCCCCCGGACAGGGTTCTCCTGCTCGTCACATGAAGTGAAACAGTGTACTATTTTAGCAGGGAGAGCAGTATAGAAAGGATTGCCCTATGAATACCAGCGTTCCGCCCTTTCTGATTGACTTTCATAGTCACTACTACGAAAATGCATGGTGTGCCGCGCCACTCGCGGGATCAGGTGTGCTTGCGCAAGCATGGCCTTTGCTGACAGATATCGAGGCGCAACTAGCAGCCATGGATGAGGCTGGTATAGACGCGAAAGTGCTGAGCGCGCCTGCCAGCGTGCTCAAAACAAGCAGTCAGCAACTGTCCAACACTTTGATAGAGCGTATCAACGACCGCCTGGCAGCGTTGGTCGCGGCCCATCCCAAACGCCTGCTCGCACTCGCCACTATCGATGCCTTCGGTGGAGTTGCCGCCGTCCGCGCAATGGAACGTGCTGCACTCATACTGGGTATGGGAGGTATCTGCGTGGATTGCACACAGGAAGACCGCTATCTGGATGCGCCAGAAGTACGTCCAGTGTTGGAAGCAGCCACGGCACTTGACCTTGTGGTTTTCGTTCACCCGGTCAGCCCACCAGGATTAACCGAACGTCTGGCACGTCTGGGCCATATTGGTATGCTGCTGGCCCGTGGCACAGAAAACGCAGCCAGTCTACTTGCCCTGTTGCGCAGTGGCATCCTGGACGAACTTCCCACGCTCAAGATCGTGTTGCCAATGATTGGTGCTGCTACCTTCTTGTTTGCTGGTCTAGCTAACCAAGAACAGGGACGGGAGGAAGGCTGGCAAGGCACACCACCGGGTACTGCCCGCCAGCGTCTCTATGTGGATACCATGGGCTTCGACTCGGCTTCTATACGCTTTGCCATTGAGTTGTTGGGAGCAGAGCATGTCCTGCTGGGCAGCGATTGGCCGATTATGCCAATCATGCCGCGTCAACGCATTGAGGATGCCCTGGCACCCCTTGGACTTTCAGATACCCAACGAACTGCCATCCTGGGCGGCAATACACTGCGTCTGCTGACGGCGCATTGACCACCCCGTTAGGAGGGAGGCCTGATGCCCCTTGCGGTCAATGCCATTCGAAACAGGCTTGGGGATGGAGGGCGTAGGGACAAGGAGTGGACGTGGCTGTGGAGGGGGGGCCTTGTGCTTGTCCTCGTCCTGGGGGAAGTCCAGAACCCCCACCAGGACAGGCACAAGGCCCCCGATACCTGTCCCCCAGACAGGGTGTCCTCATCCCCTCATCCCCCTGTCCCTATTACCTGTCCCCCGGACAGGGTGCACGCTTCGCACGCCATTTCATCCTTATTTGAATGGCATTGCCTCTTGTAGGCATCAGGCCTCTCGCTTACAACCAACCGGGTTTCTGGATAAGCTTTAGATAGTGCCAAATTGCTGCATATGTTTGCGCTCTTTTTCGAGGGCATCGGCAGGGAAGGGTTTTTCGCCACCAATGGTGCGTGCGTCCAGGGTTAGCTCAGCCCCTTCTTCCATGATGATAATCAATTGTGCGGTAGCGAGGGCATCGCTGCTGAAGGCCAGGAGGCCGTGGTTTGCCAGGAGAACCGCTGGTACCATGGGATGCCGCTCAAGTTGCTCGACAATGTAACTGACGGCCTCCTGTGAGCCGCGTGGTGCCCACTTCGCTACTGGAACATCATCCGTAATGCCGAAACGAAGGAACGCCTCGTAGACACAGGGCAAGGGCTGATGAGCCAGGGCAAAACTGGTCGTGCGCGGCGAATGTGTGTGGATAACGGAGTTTACCTCTTTGCGCGCACGGTACACGCACGAGTGCATGCCAACAATCTCACGCGAGGTTGGATCAAGATCACCCTCTATTACCTCGCCATCAAAGGTGACGACAACCAGTTGCTCCGGCGTGAGGTGAGAAAGGTGGCTCACTGAAGTGAGAAGCATCTGCCCTGCCTCAGGCAATCGTACACTCATATTGCCATGTCCACTGTGCGACATGACACCTGCCTGCACAAGACGATGCGCGGCCTGTACAAGCTGTTCTCTTAGCTCAGGATAGCTTAAACTCATCAGTGATTCCTCTTTCAGTGCTTTCTATGACAAACACAGCATAGACCAATCCCAGCACTATTATACACAACTCCCTCCGCAATAGCGCAGGTGTTAAACAAAGCGCGTGGGATAGGACGGAGACATTTGATCTGGATCGTTCAATTCTGCCCCTGCTGGTGCTGGTACAGGTCCACGTAACAATGGATCATTGGTACTGTACATCCAGTCGTCAAGCCGAGTGCGCATCTCCTCCAGAGGAACGGCTACCGATAAATCATTGGCCATATTATTCGCTTCATTCGCATCAAAGATTACATATTGAAACGGACCTGATGCCTCTGGTGGGCATCAGGTCCGTTTCCGAATAAGCGTTTACATGGGTTTACGGTCCGGTGAGGACGCAGCTCTTACGAGCATTGTCCCATTCCTTCTGTAGGATGTAACTGTGTCCATTATAGGTAACATCTCCACCAGAGGAGTTGAGTGTGCCAAACTTCCAGGCGCACTTGTCGCCATTTTCGTTGCCTGACCTATCGTACCAGGCATTCAACAGAGGATCGGTGGCAGCTTCCATTTGCTCATGGGAGCTAACATTGATCGTCTGATCGGCGTCATTATGGTTCGGGCTGGTGCCAGGGTTGCAGGAAAAACTGGCCGCGTAAGGCATCGCGGCGTAGATGGTATTTGTGCCGAAGTAGCTATGGTAGGCGCAGAAGTAATTGGAAGCACACTGTGTGCGTGTACTATCGAAGCAAAGGTCTTCATTCTTTTGTAAGAAAACGAAGAAGATATTGTCTATACCGGAGGTCCAATGGTTAGCAATTTGCGCACGAGTGACCTCGTTCTGGATATCGCTATCCAACAACGGGGTTTCGGGATAAGCAGTGGTGTCCGTATAAGATGTCGCAAGTTGTTCAGCAGATGGGAACGTGCCACCCGATTGCTTGTACTGGGTATTGATTTTGTAGAGACCCGTACCGTTCACATCACCAAAGTACTGTTGAATCAAGGAGTTGTAGCCGCTCTGCACATTGTTGGTTGGTTCCCAAAAAATCGCATACACTTTCGCAGTGCCAGCCATCACCGGGCCACCATGGTAACTAAGATTGTTGCCAGCGCGTAGTTTCGCACTTGCGGTCGAACTATGAACGCTCGACTTCAAAAAGAAATGGGGCGCGCGCTGTGGGGACGCCGCCATGGTAGCCATTGGTATGAGCAAGGCGACAGCCAGCAAAGGTATCATAGATACTGAGACAATAAATTTCCGCATGCAGAAATTCTCCTTCTCGTGCAACTGAATAAATATTTCACCAAAAAGCATAACGCTGCGAAATGGACGGGGTTGGGCTTCTCACAGAGAAACTTTCTCTTGACCCCATAATCCATCCGATTGTTATAGAGAAGTATACCTATGCTGGCTTTCAATTCGCTTTCATAGAAGACAGGTATTATATGCACAAATTGATACATTTTGGAACAAAATGAAATACATTGCACTATAACAATGTATTGTTGTCTTGCTATTTTCTTACATAAGACATATCGTGTCCATTAAGAACAGGGCTCGCTTTTTACCGCATGTTGGCGGTAAAAAGCGAGCCCTGTTCTTAATGGACACGAT
>JBBQXY010000079.1:0-24576 GCA_038209195.1 Ktedonobacterales bacterium
AACGGATAAAAGCTACCCCGGGGATAACAGGCTTATCTTGCCCAAGAGTTCACATCGACGGCAAGGTTTGGCACCTCGATGTCGGCTCGTCGCATCCTGGGGCTGGAGTAGGTCCCAAGGGTTGGGCTGTTCGCCCATTAAAGCGGCACGCGAGCTGGGTTCAGAACGTCGCGAGACAGTTCGGTCTCTATCCGTCGTGGGCGCAGGAAGAGTGAGGGGAGTCATCTCCAGTACGAGAGGACCGAGATGGCGCGACCGCTGGTGAGCCAGTTGGGGGGCCACCCCCAGAGCTGGATAGCTACGTCGCGAAGGGATAAGCGCTGAATGCATCTAAGCGCGAAGCCGCACCCAAGATGACTCTTCCCGTCTCCATCGTGAGACCAAGATCCCAGGAAGACGACCTGGTAGATAGACCAGAAGTGGACGCCTGGTAACAGGTGAGCTAACTGGCCCTAATGATCGTACGGCTTGTTTCTTTTGCCCATTGGTGAGAGAAGGCTGTTACACACAATACAGCAACCAGCCGAACGCGGACGTATCTTCGATAGTGGGTGAAGGCAATTCGAGCCACAAGCATTGGAAAGCATATGTGTATGTTCACTCTTGCTTCTCCTCTCTTGGTCTCGGCAAAATTGAGGTAATTATGTTCTTCAGCGGAGGCGCGATTAAGTTCGCGTCTCTTTGTGTTTTTGGGAAACCGTAGATAGCTTATACTGCCAAAGTGTCAAGGGCGTACTGTAGCTCTTTTTGGACTTCTTCCTCTTGCTCATCCTGTAGAGCTTTCTGTAATGCGCCGTGTGCTTGTGTACCACCGAGCTGTCCCAACGCCCAGGCCGCGTGTCCACGGATAAGCGGCTCAGGGTCATGGAGGGCGGTAATCAGCGCGGGGATAGCACGTTGGTCGCCGCTATTGCCCAGGGCCACGCAAACATTGCGCAGTAAACCGCGACGTTTGGTGCGCCGAATAGGGCTGAGGCGAAAGCGTTCACGAAATTGTTCTTCGGTTAATGAGAGCAATGGAATGAGTTCAGGGCTACTTCCTACATCCGCGCGTGGCTTAAATTCAGCGCGTGGCTTTATTTTTATGGGAGCGTTTTGAAGAGTAGCGACTGTTTTACTGCCAGCCGTATTTCTAAAACCGAGCCGTTTTTCAGCGACGATATTGACTGGACAGACCTCTTGGCAGATATCACAGCCAAAGATGAGATTGCCCATCAGGGGGCGTAACTCGAGGGGAATGCTGCCGCGTAGCTCTATGGTGAGGAAAGAGATACAGCGTGTATTATCAAGAACATAGGGTGCTGGCAAGGCCTGCGTTGGGCAGGCGTGCAGACAAATTTCGCAACTGCCACAACTGGTTTTGACGGGAGTGTCGGTCTGCAAGGGAAGATTGGTGACGATTTCCGCCAGAAAAACCCACGATCCCCAGCCTTTAGTCAGGATGTTGGTGTTCTTCCCATACCAGCCTAAACCGGCCCGTTGTGCCACGGCGCGGTCAACCATGCGGCCCGTATCGACAAACAACCGTGTTTCTACTCCAGCGCTTAACTCACCACGCGCATACTCTCGCAGCCATGTCGCGAACTGCTGTAGCTTTGGTTTGATGAGCTCGTGATAATCGTTCCCCCAGGCATAGCGGGAGATGCGTCCTCGTGCTACATCATTTTGCATCTCGTCGGGTTGTTGGGTGAGATAGAACATTGCCAGCGTAATAATCGACTGTGCTCCTGGCAAAAGCGCGTCGGGATGGCATGATACTTCTGAGCGTTCCGCCGTGAACCATGGCAAACCATCCATTAGCCCTTGTGCGATGCGCTCTTTAATAACGCGTTCCGCCTCGGGCAAAGCCTCGGCGGTGGTAATGCGTGCGCTATCGAAGCCTAAGGCATAGGCATATTCTTTGATCGTAGTCGGGTTTAGCATTAGATAATCACATCTCGACGCATATTGACCCACCATGCCAGGCCAATAAAGAGCAGTAAGTAGACCGCTAGCACAAGGAGAGCGTGCAAATCCGCCTGTAGAGACGCCGGTTGAATAATAGCGGAGGCATACACGTAATGACTCTGATCTTGTTGCAAATGTGAAATGTTTGTGCCTATGAGATAATCTGGTAGTGCCTGGAAAAAACTTCCTATTGGCCCCCCAATATCTCTGCCAAAGGAACTACTCACCTCTATGACTGGTTCGACCACAAAACTCCAAGTTAATACTCCTGCTAAACCTGCGGCGGTTGCTCGCCCCAGCGTCGATAAGAAGAGGGCCATCATGGCATAGGTAAATAGCCCCAGCATCGTAATCAACAGGTAGAGCAGTATATGATCAATCCAGTCAAGAGTGAAGAAATCAAAGCTCTGCGCAACGCCAGTCGATAGATTGAGCAATAGGCCGGAAATGATGCCAAGTACCGTAAGGCCCACTACACCTACGATAACGCTGATAGCCGCTGCTCCCACCTTGGCCAAGAGATACTGCGTGCGTGTGGGGCCGCGTGTGAGCATGAGACGCAACGTTTTATCGGCGTATTCGCCACCAACAATCGTGCTGACAAGAATGACGATCAGTATTTGCCCTAGCGTATTGATGAGTTGTATGATCAGGTACAGCGATGATGGGAGGCGCAAGGTCTGCGAGTAGCTAACTATGTCAAGCGGCGTTGAACCGTTTTTAGACAAATAGAGTGCACCTACGGTGATGAGCGCGAACAGTCCTATCATTGATAAAATGGCGATGGCACTCAGTACCTTTGACATCAAACGACGACGTACTTTGTATAGCTCCATCCCGATCAAGCGCAACAGGACGCTGGTGTAATCTTGTCGCCCCATCATTACAGAGCTAGCGCGTCCATACGTCGCTTTGTGTGACTCGGATGTTAGCTGTGGTGCAGTTTTCACTTCTTCTCTCACTTTCATAACCTATCTAGCTGTACGTATTAATTCTGATCTGCACTACCGGTATCTCTAGCCAGTGCTGCCATGCCTGGGCGATTGCCTGTAGGAATTGTCTGCGTCGTCAGGTCCAAGAACACTTCTTCCAGACTACCCTCTTGCGGGTGAATCTCCGCTGCGAACAGCCTATTTTGTGCGAGGAGTGCATTGATTTCAGCCGAGCGTACGCGTGGTGCATCGATACGAATGATAGAGGTGTTGGCCCGGTTCATCTCGATACGTGCGTTTGTAATCCACGGTAATCCATTTTCCCGGCTTTGCTGTAGTAAGGCGAAGGCCTGTTGTGTCTCTTCCGCCGTATTCAGCCGAACAATAATTTGCTCATTGGGCTGTAGCAACTCGCTCACCGCTCCTTGTTTGATCAGGTTCCCTCGTTGGAGGATGGCGACCCTGTTACAGACGTGCTGTATTTCATAGAGAATATGGCTGGAAATGAAGATGGTCTTCCCTAATGTTGATAGGCGCTGGATAAGCTGGCGTATCTCAAAAACGCCAGCGGGATCGAGTCCATTGGTGGGTTCGTCCAGTAGCACCAGTTCGGGGTCATTCAGCAGTGCCGCTCCGATGCCCAGGCGTTGTTTCATGCCGAGCGAATATTTTCGGAAAGCATCTTTGGCCTGGGCGCGCAGCTCGACGATCTCTAGCACCTCTTCGACCCGACGGTTACTGGCGCTACCGGAGACCATACCAGAGGCGGCGGCAACGGCATGGAGGTTATCTTTGCCCGAAAGATAGGGATAAAAGACTGGTGTTTCGACGATGGCTCCAATGCGTTGAAGAATGGCCGGTAGCTGGTAAGAATTGTCCATCCCAAAAATGATCGCCCGTCCTGCTGTGGGGCGTATCAAACCCAGCAACATGCGAATTGTCGTGGTTTTGCCTGAGCCATTCGGGCCAAGAAAGCCAAATACATCACCCCGCATCACCTGGAGGTGGAGGTCATTGACCGCTACCAGGTTTCCAAAAGCTTTGGTAAGTCTGCTGGTGCTGATAATAATAGTATCATCGTTCTGGGTAGGTATTTCTTCCACCATGCTCTCCTTCTTCACTGTCGCGTGTTTGTTCTATGCTTTTTAGTGCTTTGATTCTCTTTAATTGGCTTGCCGCCTGCGGCGGCTGGGAAGGGAGGGGAAGACTAGGGCGCAGCCCTAGAACCCAGTCAAGGGGCGCGGCCCCTTGCATCCCTGCTGGTCAAATGCCGCCTGCGGCGGCAGGGAAGGGAGGGGAAGACTAGGGCGCAGCCCTAGAACCCAGTCAAGGGGCTGCGGCCCCTTGCATCCCTGCTGGTCAAATGCTGCCTGCGGCGGCTGGGAAGGGAGGGGAAGACTAGGGCGCAGCCCTAGAACCCAGTCAAGGGGCATGGCCCCTTGCATCCCCGCTGGTCAAATGCTGCCTGCGGCGGCTGGGAAGGGGAAACTAGGGCGCAGCCCTAATTACCTGTATTACCTGCTATTACCTGTCCCCCGGACAGGGTGCAGTCAAGGGGCGCGGCCCTTTGCATCCCATAGGCGTCAAGTTAAGGATAGAGGCAAGAGCAATAAATCTGCCTTGGAAGCGGGTTTATCCCAAGAGCCATGCCCCACCCACGGGCGACCACAAGGGTCCCCACCCTCCTCCACACCGCTCCCGCCCCTACGAGAGGCCGCCTCTCCCGCCCGTAGCTTGACGCTTGTGGGGCACGGCCCCTTGCATCCCTGCTGGTAATTTGTATCCTGTATGGACAGTTTACAGCATGTTGGCAAGCGTTTGAAAATCTAATGGATCTCATCAGTGCCTGCTGCTACGAACAGGGCTAGACAAATATCTCCCATTGAGGCTAAAATGACTCAGGTATTCTATAGTGTTTGTTCCTTGAATATTCCTTATACATTAGGAGTGTTTTGATTATGGAAGCAGTACTACAGGGCCCAACAGGGCTCACCATCCTCGGCAACACCGTTTTAACTATTGGGCGTGTTCCCGGTAGCAGCATAGAAATGACTGATCCCCAATCCTCTGGTCGCCATGCCGAAATTCGGCCAGAGGGGGAAGGTTATAGTATTGTTGATCTCGGCAGTACAAATGGCACCTATGTGAATGAGCAGAAAATTGCGCCTCATGCACCGCGCACACTCTATTCAAATGATCGCATTCGTATTGGCAGTACCATCTTCACCTTTGAGGTCAGCGGTATAGCTCCCATAGAGCCCACCGTCTTTGCTAATCAACCCATGTTGAAAGAGACAGAAAGGGCTTTCCCTGGGACCGTTGCTGTGCCGCCGCCCGCAAATTTTGGGGCGCAACGGGGTTATCAGGCACCATCTCCCTCTTTCACCTCCCCTGCTGCTCCCTTTAACCCCGCCCCTCCTTTCCCTGCTAAGCCGAAAAAGAAACGTCGGGGATTCTTGGGGGCGGTTATTGCTATCATCGTTGTGCTACTGCTCGTCCTTGTCGCCTATGGAGCCGTTACCTATCTGAACCGTTCAACGCCACAGAAAACACTTACTGCTTTCTGCAACGACCTCAAGAATAACGACTATCACGATGCATATCAACTGATGTCCAATGATTTTCAAAGTAGGACCAGTGAAAATAGATTCAGCGAATTTTTGAAGAGCCAATTTGCTTTGGGCGGCGGCTTGAAAGATTGTCAATTTGGCAATATTACGACCAGCGGTACAACAGGAACGGCGCCCCTTACCTTTATTGTCAACAACAGTCTCGTTCCCCCACAAAATAGAAATAGTACCCTGGTGACAGATAGCAGCGTGTGGAAAATAAATAGCATCGCCCAGAAATAATGTTCGGCTTTCTCATCGGCCAGCGCTTGCTAAAGCCCCTTCGCGCAGCCGTTGCACGTCGCGCATGGGTGGGACGCCAAAGAGGCTTTTGTACTCGCGATTGAAGTGGGAGGCGTCCTGGTAGCCCACGCGATAGGCTGCACTGGCCGCGTCGAGGTCTTCGCCCAGCATCAGACGGCGGGCATCCAGGAGCCTCGTGAGCCGCACCACGGCGTCCATCAGGTGCCTATCCACAGGGCTAACATCGATGGCCCTCACCTCAGCATGATCTCTTGGCGAGGAGTGACCGACCTCAACGAGGACTTCACCGACAAGGGTGGGTGCAAGTTCCAGGCGGAGACTGAGGAATGGCTGCTCCTGCGAGGCTTCCAGGACCTGACCGATGCTGGGCAGATCGACCGTCACGAGCAGATAGTGTAAGGGGTCATAGCGGTAGCGATTGTCGCTCAGAAGGAACTCCTTGCTGCCCTGGGCAACCACGCACAGAGATGGCTCGACCAGGCTGTAAACCTGCTCCAGAGGGAGAGAGTGGCGGTACAAGTGTAGCCCTTGGAGCGGTTGAGCGGTCCCATCAGCGCGCATGGCCCGTGCGATTCGCTCAACAAGTTCCTCGCGATTGGCTTGCACTCGCTGGGCCTCGCGTTCTGTCTGCTGGTGGTTGATGACATCCATCGGAACCTCTTCTCTTGCTTCACCATCGCCCATTGGGAAGTTGTGCAGAATCAGACAATCATTTTCCACAATCATTCTACCACCCTGTGCGAAGGTGCGTCTATAATTACCACTAGACAGAGAACATGCCACACTGCTTTTGCAGACATGCCGGACTTTTCTTTCTTATGAAGAACGAAGGAGAATGGAGAGATACATGGAATACAAACGATTAGGCCATTCAGGACTGAAAGTCTCGCGGATCATAGTGGGCTGCATGGGTTTTGGCGACCCATCGCGTGGTACACATGAATGGGCGCTTGGTATCGACGAGGCTCGACCGATTATCAAGCAAGCACTGGAAGCGGGTATTACGACGTTTGATACGGCGAATGTGTATTCGCTCGGTGCCAGCGAGGAGATCGTCGGTAAAGTCCTGTGTGAGCTGACGAAGCGCGACAACGTTATTATTGCTACCAAGGTTTTTAGCCCGATGGGGCCAGGCCCGAAAGATGCTGGACTCTCGCGGGCAGCGCTCTTTACGCAAGTAGAGCAGAGTTTGCAGCGACTCAAGACTGACTACATCGATCTCTATCAGATTCACCGCTACGACCCGAATACACCGATAGAAGAAACGCTGGAAGCCTTGCACGATCTGGTGAAGAGCGGCAAGGTGCGCTACATCGGTGCCAGCAGTATGTACGCCTGGCAGTTTGCTCAAGCGCAATATGTAGCTGATTTACATGGCTGGACACGATTTGTTTCGATGCAAGATCAGTACAGCTTGCTCATGCGCGAAGAAGAACGTGAAATGTTGCCGTTCTGTCTCAATCAAGGTGTTGGGGTGATACCGTGGAGCCCACTTGCGCGAGGCTTGTTAACTCGAGAGTGGAGCGCGACAACAAAACGAAGTGAAACCGACAAGTTTATGAAAACCCTCTACTCCCAGGCTGAGGAAGCCAACCATCAGATTGTCGAAACCGTGAAAGCTATCGCCGAAGAACGCCATGTTCCAATGGCGCACATCGGCCTGGCATGGGTGCTGCATAAAGAGGCTGTTACTGCGCCTATTGTTGGCGTGACTAAACTACAGCATCTAACTGACGCTATCGCGGCTGTGAACCTCAAATTGAGCGACGAAGAAATACGGCGACTCGAAGCACCCTACATACCCCAGCTTCCTGTGGCTTTTTAATGAGGAGGAATTTGAAACATGGACATCAAAAGAATTGGCTCGCAGCCTTCCGGCAAAGGACCTGCCGAGTATTTTACCGGTACAGTACGCCTTGACCCTCTGTTCGATGCATCCGCTCCGGCTCGGGTGGTCGGTGCCAGTGTCACGTTCGAGCCGGGTGCTCGGACCGCATGGCACACCCATCCGCTAGGCCAGACCTTGATCGTGACGGCTGGCTGCGGTCGGGTCCAACGCTGGGGTGGTCCAATCGAGGAAATTCGACCGGGGGACGTGATCTGGTTTCCGCCAGGTGAGAAACATTGGCACGGTGCCGCGCCAACTACAGCTATGACGCACATCGCCATTCAGGAAAAGCTCGATGGCAAGACGGTCGACTGGATGGAACAGGTCAGCGACGATCAATACTTGGCCTGATTGTGCCGGAAGAAAGTTCCGACCTTTCACTCGAAGAGAAGAAGTAGCGAGAAAGGAATACTACTATGGCTGAATCTCAAGAACAGACACCTGCCCAGAAGCTCATTGGCGACTTCTCGCCCAAGATGGTATCGCTTACTGACGATGTCCTATTCGGTGACATCTGGGAGCGAGCGGAGCTCTCTTAACGCGACAGGAGTTTGATCACTGTTGCAGTATTGATCGCAGGTGGTAACACCGAGCAGTTAGCCGGTCATCTCAAGAGGGCAAAAGACAATGGTCTTACTGAGACAGAGCTAAAAGAAGTCATCACGCACCTGGCGTTCTATGCTGGTTGGCCGAGGGCTATGTCTGCTATTGCAGTGGCAAAACGAGTTTTTCGCGAGGAATAAATGGCTTCTGGGAAAGGAGACCCCTATGGCACAGACAGATTTTAGCGAGCGATACATCTCGCACCTCATACGAGCAGCGAGAGCGTTTCTTCGTTTCCGTATCGGCCTCGCGTAGTGTGGTATAGTGACCAAGTAGAGACCGTGTGCAGATCGTGTACAAGACCATGTGCAGATCGTGTGCAGGCCGTCCAGCCATCAAACACAGAGATGGCAACCATCTCGATGAGAAACGATGCAAGATTCGATACAGGTTAGACCAGCACAGCCAGTCGATGCTGAGGTAGCGGCGGTCCTGCTTTACTCAGCATATATGCATACGCACGTCACTTCCCCTCTGCGAGAAGAACACGAGAACGGGTTTAGCGAGCGTTTAGAGCACTACTTCCGCCAGGATGGCAATCGTTTTAGCTATCAGTACATCCAGGTCGCTGAGCAGAGCTCAGAGGTGGTCGGGTTAGTTTTGAGCTTTGGGGGCCGAGATGAGGCACGGCTCAATGCTGCCGTTGGAAGCTGGCTCGCGCGGGAGGCTGAGGACGATGAATGGTATGTCGATGCGCTCGCTGTGCTCAAAAATTGGGGTCGCAAGGGGATCGGCACGTGCCTGCTGCAAACTGCGGAGCGGCAGGCGCGCCAGCACCACTATGCTAAAATTGCGCTGAATGTTGCTCAAGGGAACAAAGAGGCATTCGCTCTGTATGCGCACCAGGACTATATTGTTACCCAGCAGACCTTCCTCTATCAACGTCCCCATGTGCGCATGGTAAAAACAGTGGAAAACTAGGAATAGGGAAACCTTGCGGTCGCCCTCTCATCCAAAACGAAGAAGGGTTCAACTACAACATCGGCAAGTTTAATCCCTTTTCCTTGGCGCATTCAATGGCCTCTTCGTAGCCAGCGTCGGCGTGGCGCATGACGCCGGTTGCCGGATCGTTGGTGAGCACGCGCTCCAGGCGTTTTGCCGCTGCTTCCGTGCCGTCGGCAACGATAACCATGCCTGCATGTTGCGAAAAACCCATGCCGACCCCGCCGCCGTGATGTAGGCTTACCCAGGTTGCACCGCTTGCGCAGTTGAGCAGGGCATTGAGCAGTGGCCAGTCCGATACCGCGTCGGAGCCGTCCTTCATCGCTTCGGTTTCGCGGTTGGGGCTGGCGACTGAGCCGGAATCGAGATGGTCGCGACCAATGACGATCGGCGCGCTTACTTCTCCTTTGGCGACCATTTCATTGAACGCAAGCCCTAGCCTTGCACGGTCGCCAAGCCCAACCCAGCAGATGCGGGCGGGCAAGCCCTGGAAATGGATTTTCTGGCGCGCCATGTCCAGCCAGCGGTGTAAATGTGGGTTATCCGGGATCAGTTCTTTTACTTTGGCATCGGTTTTATAAATATCTTCCGGGTCGCCGGAGAGGGCCACCCAGCGGAACGGGCCGATGCCCCGGCAGAATAAGGGGCGAATATAGGCTGGCACAAAGCCGGGATAATCAAACGCATTTTTCACACCGGTATCGTACGCCACCTGGCGGATATTGTTGCCATAATCCACAACTGGGATGCCTTGCTTATGAAATTCCAGCATGGCACGCACTTGTGCGGCAATGGATTCCTTCGCACGCTCGACATAGCGTTCAGGATCACGCTTGCGTAGCTCATCGGCTTGTGCAAGGCTTAACCCGGCAGGAATATAGCCGTTAAGGACATCGTGCGCAGACGTTTGATCGGTTACGATATCTGGTCTAATTCCGCGGCGTACCAGTTCGGGATAGATTTCAGCCGCGTTGCCCAACAGGCCAATCGAGATCGGTTGTCCCAGATTGCGCGCCTCGCGAATCTGATCGAGTGCCTCATCCAGCGTACTGGCGATTGCGTCACAGTAGCCGGTATCCAGGCGTTTCTGGATGTGGGTGGCGTCACACTCCACTGCAAGCATGGAGGCACCTGCCATTGTGGAAGCCAATGGTTGGGCACCGCCCATGCCTCCTAAACCCGCAGTCAGTATCCATTTCCCGGATAAGTCACCGCTGAAATGCTGGCGGCCCATTTCCACGAAGGTTTCATACGTCCCCTGCACAATGCCCTGGCTGCCGATGTAAATCCACGAGCCGGCAGTCATCTGGCCATACATCATCAGCCCTTTGTTGTCGAGTTCGCGGAAATGCTCCCAGGTTGCCCAATGCGGCACGAGGTTGGAATTGGCGATGAGCACGCGCGGCGCGTCGGCGTGGGTTTTGAATACGCCGACTGGCTTGCCCGACTGCACGAGCAGGGTTTCGTCTTCGTTTAGGTTTTTCAGCGTCTCGATGATGCGGTCGAAACATTCCCAATTGCGTGCTGCCTTGCCAATGCCGCCGTACACGATGAGTTCGTTCGGGTTCTCAGCCACGTCAGGGTCGAGGTTGTTCATCAGCATGCGCAGCGGTGCCTCAGTGAGCCAGCTTTTGGCAGTAAGTTTCGTACCGCGTGCTGCGCGCACTGTGCGCGGCCCATGTTCCTCCGGCGTCCTTGCCGTAGCCATATCACCTGTATTATCTGTCTGGGACATGTCTGCCAGCTCCTTTCAGCTTGAGCCATCTAGCCAATCTTTTTGTATACCCTGAGTATATCAAATTTGCGGCTGAGGATGTAAAGCTGTTGTTTCTTCTTTCCCTTCATCCCCGTTATAATTTATAGATGGCTGGCATTTATTTCATATCTTTTAAGGAACCTATCATGAATTTGCAGAATATAGTATTGGGTGTGGAAGAGTATACACGACAACGGCTGGCACGGTATATTGACGAATTGGGTGAGCTGTGTGCAATAGACACGTATACCTATCATAAAGCGGGATTGGATGAGTTGGCGCGATTGCTGGCCGCTCGCATGCGTGGCTTGGGAATGGATACCACCATTATTGAGAACGAGGCATGGGGTAACGACCTCCTAGGCGTCATGCGCGGTGAAGGCCAGGGCAACGTTGTGCTGCTGGGGCATATGGACACGGTCTATCCTGTTGGTATAGCAGCGGAACGTCCTCTGCGGCTTGAAAATAACATACTGTATGGCCCTGGTGTCTGTGACATGAAGGGCTGTATACTCGCGGCTATCTACGCGCTTGAAGCACTGCTCGTTCAGGGCTATCGCGATTTTGGTGAAATACGTTTTCTCTGTGTTTCCGACGAAGAGATCACGAACCGACACTGCAAAGAGACCATGCAACTCGTTTCACAGCATTGCCACGGCGCACTGGTTCTGGAGGCAGCACGGGCCAACGGTGATATCGTCAGTGCCCGTAAGGGCAATGCATGGTATACCCTCACCGCCCACGGGCGTTCAGCGCATGCTGGTGTTGAGCCGGAGAAAGGACGCAACGCTATTACTGAGATAGCGCACCAGACGTTGCAATTTCAAAGCCTGAATGGCTGGCGTGAAGGAGTGACCATCAACCCTGGTGTGATCGCTGGTGGTACTATGCCCAACGTCGTGCCGGAACTCGCGCAGGTACAGTTTGATCTGCGCTTTTTGCACCCCCAGGACAGAATTGACACCGAGGAACAATGGCACAAATTGATGCAGCAGCAGCGCATAGCAGAAGTGGAGTTGAGGTTGCGCATGGAGCCCGATTACAAAGAGCCCATGGTTGCTACGGCTGAGAGTATGAGACTAGTACGACACGCACAAGCGATTGCTGGCTTGCTCGGCTTTTCCATGGGCCATGTGCTAACGGGGGGAGCGTCTGATGGTAGCTATACCTCTGGTTACGGCGTGCCGACTATTGATGGCTTAGGTCCCATCGGTGGGCGCGACCATAGCCCTGATGAGTATGTGTTAGCGGAAAGCGTTGCGCCTCGTACCGCCCTCCTGGCGGGCTTGATCGCAACTATCGGGGCTCATGAATAGGTCATCTTGCTTCTTGTCCGCTATCAGAGGGTTATGGTATAATCTGGATAGGAAACCAACGCATCTTCATGATGCGTGCAGAGCACAAGGTCATCATAATCCCCCCACCGCATCGGCCTCTGCTGTTGGGGAATTTCTTAACACGAGAGGCTATGGTGGCGTAAGTCAATACTGTCTCATCGTCTCCCCTGCTCCATACGCTGGCTGATACAGGAAGGGTGGATGTTCAGGAAAGGACCTCATAATGATAGATCCCGATAGCGAATTAGGAGAACGATACCAATCAGTGATGACGAATCCCGATTGGTATCAAACAAATATTCCCTGCCAGGTAGGCTGCCCAGCTCATACTGATGTTTCGACCTACATTGGTTTGATTTCCCAGGCCCGTTTTGACGAGGCGTATCTTTTAAACCGGAAAGCAAATGTGGTACCGGGCGTCCTTGGGCGCACCTGCGCGCGCCCGTGTGAACCGGTCTGCCGTCGTAACAAAATTGATGGCAAACCCATCGCTATTTGTTGGTTGAAGCGTGCCGCCGCCGATCACCGCGAGTATCAACACCATGCCGTGCGACCACCTGTGACCAAAAATAAAAGGATCGCGGTTGTCGGGGCTGGTTCCGCTGGCCTTGCCTGTGCTCGCGACTTGCGCGAGATGGGCTATCCAGTCAGCGTTTATGAAGAATATCCGACGGCTGGTGGCGTCATGGTCAACGGTATCCCTGTCTGGCGATTGCCTCGTAATGTCACCTATGAAGAATGTGACGAATATATGGCAGACCTGGGCGTGGAGATGCACTACAACACGCGGGTGGGGCGCGATGTGCAAGTCACCGACCTGCTCAAAGCATACGATGCGGTCTACCTAGCCACGGGCTGCTATGTTCCGAATGCCTTGACCGGACCCGATAACAAGATTGTTCCCGGTGCGAACTTGAAAGGCGTTGAGGACGGTATCCTTTTACTCGCCAAAACGAACTATGGCAATCCAGCCTATATAGGCAAACGGGTCATTGTCTATGGCGGTGGCTTTACGGCGATGGATTGTTGCCGTACTTCCATGCGCTTTGGGGCCGAAAAGGTTTACGTCATCTATCGCCGTTCTAAAGAAGAAATGCCCTCCGACGAATATGAAGTCGATGAGGCCATGTTGGAGCATGTCGAGTTCATGTACCTCGTCTCCATTGTGGAAATACTGAGCAAAGACGGCGTCCATGTGAGTGGCATCAAGTTGATTCGCAATAAGCTCGGTGATCCAGATGCCAGTGGTCGCCGCCGCGCCGTTCCCATCCCTGGCAGCGAGTTCATCATCGACGATATCGACCATGTCATACCTGCCCTTGGTCAGTCAAGCGATGGTTCCTGGGTTCCCTCCAAAGAACTGCAACTTGAGGTCAATCGCTGGGGCATTCCCTTGGTTGATCGCGATAGCTGGATGACCAATTATCCTGGTCTCTTTGCTGGTGGTGACTATACCGAGGGGTCGCGCAACTTGATCTCTTCCATTGGCGATGGGCGCGATGCCGCCTCCGCCATCAATCGCTACCTCGGTGGCGTGGATAAGCCCGCGGAGGCAGCAGAAGAAGTCGAACTGCCCGACTACCGACGTGGCATGGTGGATGACTACGAGTCGATCCCGCATCATAACATTCCTGGCTTGCCGCTGAAAGATCGGTTCAGCAACACCCGCGAGACAGAGTTGGGCTACACGCCTGCCCAGGCCGTTGAGCAAGCCCGCCGCTGCCTCCAGTGCCAGTTAAATATCATGATTGACCCATCGATCTGTATTCTCTGTTCCGGCTGCGTCGATATCTGCCCCTACGATTGTATCAGTATGGAAGGGCTCTCGCGCGTGGTCAAGGGTGATCCCATGCATATTGGCACCGAAGACTGGACGGGTGGTGCCGATATGATCATCGATGAGGAGAAGTGTATTCGTTGTGGCCTGTGCATTGTGCGCTGCCCCACCGATGCCATCTCTATGGTGCAGTTCGAAGTCTCCAGCCCGAACGACCGCTGGTCCGTCTCCAAGATTCCGATGCTCAATAAGTAGCAGTAACGACAAAAAAGTATGGACGCAAGAAGTTGCGTCCATGCTTTTTTGTTATCACTACTACTTATTCGTCTACAACTAGTGGCTTTTCATGCTGAAGTTCCGAATTCTTAAGGTTGTTGGAATTTGATAGCTGTTCCTATTACAGCAGCATGAAAGTATGCTCCTGTTTCTGATGTAGTTAATTGTACACCAATTACGCCATCCGCCCCTAACTGGTTCGCTTCACGTTCAAGTTCAGCTAGTGCGAGTCCAATAGCTACTCCCCATGACTGGACACTTTTAAAATTAGAATTACTACCTTCATATTTGCTCCCAACTCCAAAAATTACCCGCAAGGGTATATAAGTTTTTCCAGTAAGTGTGGGTTCAGTTGTGAGAAACATATATCTACTACCTCCTAAAAAATTTATAGATCAGTATATCATATTCTATTGATAATTAAGGTGAGATAGCTTAGGTTCAAATTTTCTGCTTGAAGAGCTTCATTACGTATAGTGGTAAGTAATGAGAAGAGCCTCCTTTTGTCCTATTTGGTTGCTTTAATGGGCAAAGATGACGATAATGCATATGTGACGGTCTATACTAATGTTTGCCTTTTTATTGCTCTGTTAGTTTTCATTTGAAATGCTGCCTACGGCGGCAGGGGGAGGGGGGAAACTAGGGCACAGCCCTAGAACCCAGTCAAGGGGCTGCGCCCCTTGCATCCCTGCTGTTCATAATGAAGTTCAACAAAGCATTAGTGGGCGGTCAAGGTTCAATTGATGGGTGAGGCCGGACGCCCACAAGGGGCAATCCATTTCAAATAAGGTTGAATAGCATGTGAAGCGTGGGTAGGGACAGTGGGACGTGGGGATGCGGACACCCTGTCTGGGGGACAGGTATCGGGGGCCTTGTGCCTGTCCTGGTGGGGGTCTGGACTTCCCACAGGACGGAGGACAAGCACAAGGCCCCCATCGACCAGACGCGTCTGCCCCTTGTCCCTACATACGCCACTCCCCAGGCTTATTTGAAATGGATTGCCCACAAGGGGCGTCCCTACATGTCAGGATGCCCTCGCCCCTTCACATGAAGGTTGACAGTCCACAAGCTGAATAAAGTGAAGAAGAAAAATATGAGCTACTTAAAGGGTTTAATGGCTTGCGGCATTGTTATATGTTTATTAATGTTGGCAGCTTGTGGTGGTGGTAGCACTGCCACTAGCAGCACACCGGGCTCTACGCCAACACAGTCAGGGGTGAGTCCCAGTCCAACGACGGGCTTGACTGGGACGCCTGGGACGCCTTCTGTCGCCACTTCTGCTGTAGCCGCTCCCACTGCTGTAACGCCTGGGAGCGGCCCAATCGTTATCCTGACCCCTACTCCTGTAGTAGGCGGTGGTGCAAGCAGTCAATTGGTGACATTAGCTGATCGCACTTTGACCATCACCAGTGCCAGCCAGCAGCAGAGCAATAGTGCCGATACGATGAACATCACGCTGGTAATGGCGATTCACAATACGGGGACAAAGGCTATCCAGAATCAGGCTACCTTCTATAAGCTGGTCGGTGCCGAAGGTGATATCTTTGGACTGCAAGCAAGTGCGACCGCCAGTTTTTTTGGCACGATCCCACCGCAAGGTGCGCTTAATGGCACCATCGTCTTCCAGGTGCCAACAGCAGCAACCAATGGTCTACGATTGCTCTTCCGCTCCGAGGTTGTGACTGAGACCGTGTTTGTGCCACTTAAGATACAATGAGGTGTTCATCTTTGTATCAATTGGCGCATAAACTCCAGTACCGTGCGATCTATATGGGCGTCTTCAAACCAGCGTTCTTCCAAGTTTTCGCGACCGCTAAATTGGCGAAAGGCATCACGTGTGACATCATCATACGAATCGTTAATGGCTCCCTGGTAATCGCCCGTTTTAGTGAGCATCGTCTGCAACTCGCGGGCAATTTCGTGGTCGATGGGGAGGATATCGGCGGCATCCGGTGGGAAAAGGTACAGTTTGTGGAGTGCTAGAATGCGCTGGAGTTCCGTGATAGGCTGAGGGTGATCGTCAACACGCAAGTCAATGAAGCGGTCATTAAAACCGCCGTAGCCGCCATGTTCGCGTACAACTAAGAGCGCGGCGGACTGTTGTCCCCGGCTATCGCCTCCGGCGGCTTGCCCTGCCGCGAGTGCCGTCAGGAGCCGATCGCATAAGCGGCCCGTAGTTTGCTCGAAGGTGCGTGCCATCGCCAGTACCGTATCTACGCCCACCAGGATGTTGCCCTGGCAGGTGTAATCTGCCCCAACATGACCACCTGCCCAGGGAAAACACTGCTCGCCAGTATACGTAGCAGGTGCGCCGTTAGCAGAAACGATTCCTACTTGGCGACCGGCCCGACCGTCATCCGTGCTCAGCAGTTGGGTAAGCGTTTCTTCTGCTGATAGCCCATGCGCCAGGAACGCTAAACCGCGCGGGCCGTAACTGGTGTTGGCCCATGATTGCGTGGCAATAGCTCCTATGCCAGCCTGTGCCCAGGGTACGACCGCGCCAACCGCGAGAAATTTTGATTGTACGGCAACGCCAAATTCGCCGTTTTGGGGGTCGCGTGCAACTATAGAGAATGTCATCTCAGCCTCCATACGCAAGATCGATTTGTGGTGCCATTATAGCACGCTCTCATGGAACAGAGCAGGTGTCACACAAGCCCTTGACTTTTCGCTATCTTTCACGCACAATGATAACAAGTCTTCTACCTTCACTGTGCATAGGTACCGATCACATGGAAGGACTGTGAGATGAGAGGTTTATGTTCTAACGGGCGTATATCTTTCATGGAAGGCGAGTCATCCACCGATCAGGTTTATCCCTTACCATAGTTTCCATGCATGGCCTACCATTTTATTTTTAGGAAAAGACCAGGCAACTGGTCACTGTATGTTTAAACCACTACAGAGGTGGTCAAGGTGAAATTTGGTGAAGGGGATTGCCGGGTCTGTTAAGGAGCAATTCATGGTGCGACAGGACTGGTCAGATGACGACCTTGCCAAGCGGCTAAGTGAACGCGATCCTGAGGCGTTAGAAACGCTCATCACTCGGTACTCTCGAGAAGTCTTTTATTTTATTCGACTGGTGTTGGATGGCGTTGGTGTGGCCCAGGATGCTGAAGAGTGCGTTAATGACCTTTTTGTAGCCGTCTGGCAAGAGATTGAATCTTTTGATACTGGACGTGGTACACTGCGTACCTGGCTTACGATGCGGGCGAAATATATCGCATTAGATCGTCGTCGTCAGTTGTGTCGCCGTCAGACACATATACTGCAATCGGCGGATGAAAGCCGTCAATGGACATCAGACAGTGGTGGGGGGCGGAAAGTACACGGCTGGGGTGGGTACGATAGCGACAATCGAGTCGCCTTGCCACCTCATCCAGCGTCCAGCATGGAACATTTGCTGGAACAAACAGAGAGGCGCGAAGAACTGCGTCTTGCCTTGGCGACGTTGCCTGAGCTTGACCGCTACCTGATTTATCAACGTTATTTTAAGTTCGCCAGTACCGAGGAACTGGCAGCGAAAACGGGCCTGACCCGTCATGCTGTAGATACGCGACTCTGGCGAGCGCGGAAAAGCTTACGCGAGGCGCTCAAGGAGCATTCTTATGAGTATGGGCGAATATGAGGAACAACTAAATTTCTGGGAGAATGACCTCCCGCCTCTTTCTGCGCATAATCAAGGTTCTGATTTTAGTGAAGAAGATCTGGCCTTTGCTCAGGAATTGGATACTTTTTTTTCATTGCAAGATGAAGTTATACCTCCATATTTTGTGCAGACGTTGCTTGCATCTGAGGATCCACGTTTTCAACCAGTGGAGCCAGGTTTTGAGCATAAAACGCGTGCGCGTGTTTTTCGTCGTCTCAAACTGCGTCGTTCCCTCTTTCATGGAGAACATGCGTCGTTTTTCCCTGTTGGAAAGCTGTTCCCTGGACGTCGTTTCCTGGTGACAAGTGCTGCCCTCGTGCTCTTTATGTTTTTGACGGTGCTCTATACTGCCCCCTCATTCGCTTCGGGCATGGAGATTATTCTGCGCGGTGCCAAAAGCGGTGTGTTGTTGGTCAAGGACTATCCTTCAGGTCTCCGTCCCTCTCATTCTCGCGTAAACGCTATTCCCAGAGATCCAGATGCTTCGCCCGCGTTGTCTTTGCCAGAAGCGATCCACCAACTCCATGCCTGGGATCTGTACTGGCCTAAATCCGTTCCTGCTAACTATGTGCTTACTGATACGTACTTCTATCAAGAGCCGTATCCCAGTTGGGCCGATGGACCGTTTATGGAACTGGACTTTTCCCTCCCAGGAAAATTAGCGCAAGGCACTGGCCAACTTGCTATTCGCGAATTTAAACTGAAACCCAATGTCAATGTTCTACAGGTCGTAAAAGATGGCGCCGCCCAAGCTATAAAAGTTGATGACAATGGGCAGGCGCAGGCGATCTTCGTTGATGGTCAATGGATAATGCGCAGCAAAAACGTCCCTATCTGGATTTATGGACAGCGGAGCGAACTGATTTATCAGAAAAATGGCATTGTCTTCTGGATTGTTGGAGACCAGCGCGATGGTATGAACAAGAATGAACTGTTCAAAATAGCTAATTCGCTCGATCCGTTCCATATTAACCGGGTGGCACACTTGAACAATGAAAGCAGTACTACGAGCGTCACGATGATGAGTGGTGACATCAATGGGCCGTTTACCGGTGATGTGCTGGCGATTTATCTCGATGGTAGTGGAGTCGATCCCTACCTGAGTCTGGTGGGGACCCCTCAAACTCCGCCTTCAGCGAACCAGGGCACCAGTGCCCATTCACGCTGATTTGATGCATTGGCTATGACTTCATCCTTGAGCCATTTACGAGCAGTATTGTTCGTAAGTGGCTTTTTTTGAAAGAGAAGAAGTCTATGTCCAAAGTACCTAAACACTGGACAATCGCTTGGTGTATCTGGTATCTTTAAAGTAGTGGTGGACAACTGGTTCGGGGGAACTGCGAGAACCATTGCAACACACTTCTGAACCTGGAACTCAACTCAGCAGCGTGGCTGAGAAGATCGTCTTTCACGTAACCTCAAAGATGAGGAAAAAGGGATACAAATACTATGAAACATCAACTGACACGGGAGCGAACCATGAAACCTCATGGTATTCCCCATCTGCGGCAATTTCGTCAACGCAAAGGCCTGAGCCTCGGACAACTAGCCGAGATGACTGGCCTGCGACGTGACACCATCACCCACCTAGAAAATGGCAGCGAAGACCCACAACCTTATCATTTGCGAGTTTTAGCACGCGTCCTCGAAGTCCCTCAACTTGAACTTGTATCGTAATTGGATAGATATCTCAACGCAGGGGCGCGAATTTTCGCGCCCCTGCGTTGTCTTTAGCATCCTTCTTGCACCTGCTTATCCCATTCCTACAGGCTTTTCACCATCTCCAACAGCTCATCTAACGTTTGTACTATCTGTTTGCCGTGGTCGCAGATACCCCAGATGATGTTATTTAAATTGGCACGCTTATCATCCGTGAGACCTATACAGGGTTTGCCGAGAGCGTACAGATAACCCAGTTCGGCACTTGTTCCTGAATCATGGTCTGCACCGGTAAGCAATGCTACGCACAGATTACAGGATTTCAATGCCTCGATATCGGCATGAAAGATGCGGTTCCGCTCTTCATAAGAAGCGAGTTTCACCAGACCAGCATCACGCTGTGGTAGAAATGTGCGATAACCGGCGGCCTCGAGTACCTCTGCGACACGATCCAGGTACCATCGTTCGTGGGTATTGAAGAGTGGTCCTGCAATATAGATCAATTTCATTTGTACCCTCCAAATATCGAATTGCGCTGACACGCTTTATGTGACGGGCCGCCTGCGGCGGCGGGGGAGAAAGGGAGAACTAGGGCTGCGCCCTAGAACCCAGTCAAGGGGCGCGGCCCCTTGCATCCCACTTTTCAAATGTAGGTTGACAATGCACTATGAACTTTTATGTAGTACGATTGGTCCACCGTTTATATCCAGTGAAAGCGTGGCATTGGGCGCATGACCAATATCCTGGTGTAGTTCGCCCGAAGAGGCATCTGGCGCGGATACCCCTGGGAAATCGGTGGTGAAGACGTCCACGATGCCGGATACGTCGAGGTGAAAGATTGCGGTGCGAGGAAGAGTGATATCAAGGCTGCTGCCGTTAGAGCTAAACGTATATTTGCCATTGGGAGCTATGACGCCGCTAAAAGTGATAGGACCACCATTGTTGTCCATCGTGACTTGACCACTCAAGGAATCCTCTAGCGCAAAAATCGGTCCACCGTTGTTGTCGAGCTTGGACTGACCACTGACCGTGCTTTGTATGAGCGTGATTGCCCCGGAAGGCGATGTTAAGGACATTTGACCGATCACTCCGACCACCTGGATGCCATCGCTATCAATCTGTAAATCGGTTGTTGTGGGTACGGTGAGATCAAGCCCATCACCGGACAACGTGTCACCAAATGTAATGGTCTGGTTGCCGTTGCTGCTGGTATACGGGGGCGATGAGCTATCGTACGATGGATTGACGATCCCTGCGATGATATGATGCGTATCGGTACCAGCATGAATGTGAACAAAACCTGTGCCACTTTTGATGATAACGGTGGGATGCGCACTGACTGGAATGGTAGTGCTATCGGATACCTGCGCCTGTGAACCCGTATCCTGCTGTGTGGAAAAGGACCTGAATAGGCTGGCTGTAAACATATACAGGCCGCTACCCAGCCCAATCACGAGTAGTAAGAAAACTGTTAAAACAATCCAGGGCCAACGTCTGCGTCTGTAGGTAGGAGACGCGTTTAGCTTGGCATAGGGATTATTGAGATATGCTGACGATGAGTAGGGTGATGATTGATCTTGCTCTGGGTACGACGAGTTGGCGTAGAAATTATTCTGTTCCGAGTTATTCCAGTTCGCACTAGGGTCGGGAAATTGCATGTTGTTGCTCATCAGTTTATCCTAGCCTCCGTTTCCCGCGTGTAAAGCGACGGCCCCATTGTTATTGTAGATGGTGACCTTTGTGCTTGGCGAGCGGCCGATATTGGCGTGAATTGCGCCATTTTGTACACTGACGCCCGGAAAATTGGAGGTGACTGTGCTATTGTTGGCTGTCGCGTCTACATGAAATGTTCCATCGTGTGGTAAGGTAATATCCATCAAACCACCATTGCCGGTAAAATGGTAGTTGCCAGAGGGGTTAACTGACCCGCTAAAGGTGATGGTGCCGGAATTATTGAGCAAGGTGACATTCCCATTCAGCGTATCTCGTACCGCCGTAATAGCTCCTGTGTTGTTGTCAATAATTGAGGCAGTATTTATTGTGCTATAGCTCACGGTGATGGTGCCTGTGTTGCTGACAAGGTTCATTTGTCCCTTGACGCCATTCACAAAAATGTTGGTTTCATTGGTGTAGAGCTTCAGATCGCTGGTAACTGGAACAGTAACGTCGAGGTCAGAGCTATTGGATGAGGATAGCGTGATGACAATGGTACTATGGTCGCTGGTCTCTACGTAAGGTACGTGGGATAGGGTGCTGCTGCTAGTGGTGGTGCCATTTGGGGATGATTGTAAAATAACTTTGTCACTGCCTGTGCCCGCGTGAACGCGAATGGAGCCAGTGTCGTTCTCAATCACGATGGTGGGATGCGTTGTCACTGTCAGTGTGGTTTGTCCACTCGCGCTTGGATTGGAATTGTTCGTTACAGGGTTAGTGGTGGTAGAGCGGCTTTGTGTCGTGCTCCGCGAGCGGCTAAGAAAAAACATGCTCCCAATTCCCACTCCAATGAGCAATAAGAGTATCACCAGAAAAATGCCCAGACGCGGTCCTTTTCTCTTGGCTTGAAAGTTTTGCTGCGCCAGCGTTGGGTACTCTGGCAAATGCGGTGGTGGGGGTGCTAATGTAAAGGAAGGTATGCCACCATTGGAAGCTATTGCATCTGAGCTACTTTGTCCATTGTTATACGAGTATGGATTGGCCTCTTGCGCAGCATAGCCATACGGATTTGGGGTGGGACTGGGTTCAGGTTTGGCATTCTGTTGTCCGTACCCGGATGCAAACGGGTTGGAATAGGGGCTGTCATCCTGCTGCCCAAAATTACCATAACCATTTGCATATGGATCAGGGTCGGGATCAGCAAACTGCCTATCGTTCAAATTATACCTCTTTCTATTTTACTATCGGCACTGTAGAGGTATTATGAAGCGAGGGTACAGAATTGTCAACCTGTTTTACAGAGAAGAAGCCGTTTTAAATTGTACGGAGCGAGCAATCGCACGAATGGTCTGATCTGAACTTACAATAGAAATGTCCTTCCCTAGCTCTTGCGCACGCTGCTTGAGGAGCCTCCAGGCAACATGGCTGCGCAGGCGGGTTTGCGGTGGAAAGACCAGCGCAACGTCATGCGCGTGAGTGCGTTCCAGCCGTTCGCGAATCTCAGTCACATTCTCTTCAGGACTAATATACAAAATCTTCTCAGGTCGCTGCGGATTTTTGTGCATAGAATCCTTGGGTATTGCCATAGTTTAAACCATTCGTACACTTTCTTTCCCACTGTGCCAGTGAGAAGAAGCGTTCCCCTCTAGATAGCCTCTCTCTATACTAATACGTATCACTTCTATCTATGTTAGACAAAAGCGGTAATTTCTTGCATTTACAGATCGCTTATATCGCCGTGCCGCCCGTGTCCCTCGATGAAACGGCGCACACCAGCGACCATTTCGCTGGATTGAATGACTTCCAGGCCGCGACGAGTCTCATTGCGCAATGCTTCTTCCATGGGAAGCGACCATTGCTCGTAGGACGAAAGGCGATCGGAACGCAGACATTGTTGTGGGAAAAGCGCCAGCTCTGCCGCCAGTGTTAAAGCGGCTGCAAGGGCTGTACCACGCGGCACGAGGCGATTAGCTAAACCCATGGCGAGAGCTTCTTGCCTGCTAACACCACGACCGGTGAGAATCATATCGAGGGCGTGACTATGACCAATCAGGCGTGGCAGACGAATCGTCCCACCATCTACCAGTGGCACACCCCAACGCCGACAATAGACACCGAAGACGGCATCTTCGGCAGCAACCCGCAGATCGCACCAGAGCGCGAGTTCCAGTCCACCTGCGACGGCGTAGCCCTCAACGGCGGCAATGACCGGTTTGCTGAGCAACATGCGCGAGATACCTAGCGGTGCTGTGCCATCTTCCGCGACTCGCAATCCTCGCTTAGCATCAGCGATAGCAGTAAGATCGGCCCCTGAACAGAAGGTGTCCCCTGTTCCGGAGAGTACTGCTACGCGCAAAGAGGCATCCCGATCAAAAGCAGCAAACGCGTCAACTAAAGCTCTGGCGGTAGGCCCATCAATGGCGTTGCGTACCTCTGGTCGATTGATAGTGACGGTGAATATGGTATCTTCTGTTTTCGTTATTACGGGGTCGTTACTCGTGTTCATGTTTTTTTCTTCTTTCACTTCGTTTTGTAAGCATTGCTGAAGCTCTGGCACACAATATGGCTAAACCAAGCGTAGGGGCCGATTTATCGTGCCCACCGCCGATTTATCGGCGCGAATCAAGCGTAAGCACAGGCCGATAAATCGGCAGTGGCGGCGATAAATCGCGCCCTACGGAAGGCTTGATGTGTGTTGGATTGGTCACCTAGGCATGTTTTCAAGTGGCACGGGCCGATAAATCGGCGGTGGCGGCGATAAATCGCGCCCCATACGCATTAAGTTAAGGATTGATAAGCACTTCAATTCCCCGCCAGGGCGACCGCAAGGGTCGCCCCTACTATCCCCGAGGCGGCTCTGCGAGCCGCTTTGCAAAGAGAAAGGCCAATGGTATATAGTAGGGGCGACCCTTGCGGTCGCCCTGGAAACTGCGATCTTTGGCTTAACTTAATGCGTATGGGCGGCGATAAATCGCGCCCTACGCTTGGTCAGTTTATTTCGTTAAAGTTCATTACGCGCCTAACGAATAGATGGAGCCTGAAAAGCATCGCTATGACTCGTTTAGATGGGTAATTAGGGCGGTGAACTGGGCTTGGGCGCGGGTTAGGGCTGGTAATGGTAAGGCTGCTCCGTTCGCGTGGCTGGTAGATGCTAATGTATCAGACAGGGTGAGGAGTTGCCAGAGTTTTGTGGCGCGCTCCTCTGGCGAATGCGTGCCTTCTGGATCGTAGAGCATGCTGGTTGCCAGGCGCAAACGGAGAGCTGTAGGCTTCTCGCCAAAATC
>JBBQXY010000080.1:0-24558 GCA_038209195.1 Ktedonobacterales bacterium
GGCTTTTAGCCGGATTCGCGGCTATTTGTCCACCTTGCGCAAACAAGGATTCCCCCTTTTGTCGGCTCTGAAGGCGACTCTTTGCGGTCATCCTGTCCTTCCCTCATTTCAGTCATCTCTGCTGACCTGAGCTGTTACGAAAAAAGAAAGCCAGCCCTCAACAAGCACCCGTATGCTATAATACAACAGTGGAATGGTAGAGCAACTCTGCCCACCATCCATCCATCCATTCATCACACATTTCACTGACAGGAAAGAATTCACATGATGAGCAAAAAATTCATCAGCACACTTTTATTATTTGCGGTCTTTATCGGCTTTTTATGGTGGGGATTGTCGCTACTCTTCACCCCAAGCGATGGGGAGTCGAAAATTTATGGACTACTTCTTTTGATCTGCTCTGGCTACGCCTTCGTCTCCATCTTAATGCTGCCACGCAAAAAAATGCCGTAAGAAGTACCATAGGAAATATATATGCTTGAAAACCCACCAACATCTCCGTTGGTTATACGCCTGGCAACGCCCGAAGATATTGCCACTATTGAACTACTCGATAGCTTCAGCACGTCGCCCACACGTGATATTCATCGCGCCATGGAGCAATATTTCGGCTCGGTCGACCCCTCCATCCACGAACAAACGCTCATTTTCCTGGCTGAAATGTATGGTGTCGCCGCCGCCAAGGCCGAACTCATGCTACCACCAACGAACTCAGAGCAATATATAGCGAACACTGCCATTGGCTACATCAAGCGCGTTGTTGTGCATCCGCAATACCGCAAGCATGGTTTAGCCCGCCATCTCATGCACCATATCATCGCCTTTGCTCACGCCGAGCAGCATATTGCCGCCATAGACCTGCACGTTTGGGAAGGCAATATCCCCGCCATTCGGCTCTACGAGTCACTTGGCTTTGAGATACAACATCACGAACTCTACTTCCGCCTCTCACTCTAACAGGTGCATTTCCTCATCGCTATAACCCTACATCTCTGAATCCCCTGAAAACTGAGTACATTTTGTGACGCATCTCTCTACCGCTTCGTTCTTAATTTCAGGCCGAGAAAACCCCCTGTATGGTTATTTACACAGAACCTTCTCGGTACTCTGTTGGAAGGTAAACGCGTCTGCTCTTGCACGGTATGCTGACTCGGTTCTATCTCCGCACCGCCAAGGAAGGGCAGGATAGCCGATAAGAAGAGAGGCAATACGCGCAACATTATGGCATTGCGATCTGTCGAAACACAGACCACTCAACCCGCGAAAAACTATACCACTCCCATCTATCAATGGGTACGCGCAAGAATAGAGAGCTTCTTTACAAAAGACGTCTCACCAGATAATCATGCTATCGTTGAGCTGCAACGCAAGGGCGTATGGATTGGCCTCGCGCTCATTCTCCAATCGCTCAACGAGATCGATCACGATTGGTACATTCCCTACCTGGGGCCTATCGGTTCTATCATCCCTTTTGCCCTGTTCGTAGGAAGCTTTTTCGCCATGGCCATGGCCTTTCGCCCAGGCAGCGTGAAACAACAAGGGACGCGGGAACATCCTCGTCGCTGGCAAAAGGCCATACTTATCCTCACGCTGCTCCTCACCATTCCGGGGGGCATCGAGTTTGGGCGCAGTGTGGTCATGAGCTTCTTGCCGCCGCAATTCTCTAATGATGGCACCTCGCTCGATACCAATGCCGCCATGCTTCTCTTAGAGGGGCGCAACCCCTATACCGACTCCAACATGCTCGACCTGGCTAGACGCTTTCCCATTCAACCCAACTGGACAACGCCGCTCATGAAGGGGCAATTTGCCAACAGTACCGATTATCCCACAATGGTCGATTTTCAGACCGTCCTCGATACCGACCTGAAATCCGGCATCGCACCAGAATTCGAGTCAAAGGTGAGCTATCCCGCACTCTCCTTCCTCACCCTGGTACCATTCGCCTGGTTTAAAGATTACAACGTCCTGCCGCTCTACCTGCTGAGCTACCTGGTCCTCGTAGGCATTGCCTGGAAGGTCGCTCGCCCAGAGATGCGCAAATGGCTCATTGTGCTAGCCATCGCCAATGTACCCATGTGGGTCTCCACTATCGGTGGCAACCTGGACATCCTCTATACCTTGCTCATCGTCCTGGTCTGGCTACTACGTGACAAACGCTGGAGTTCTGCCCTCTTCTTGGGTCTGGCCCTGGCCAGCAAACAGATAGCGTGGTTTTTCATCCCATTCTACATGATTATGGTTTTCCGCCACTACGGCCTGAAAGAAGTCGTCTACCGACTGCTCATCGCCGGCACCATTGGTCTTGCCTTCAACCTGCCTTTTATCCTGTGGAATCCACAGGCATGGATTGCTGGCATACTGGCCCCCATGGCCGACCCCATGTTTCCGATGGGCGTAGGCATCGTCAATCTCAGCGTGGCCCATCTCTTACCTTTCTTCCCCAAATGGGTCTATAGTGTCCTGGAAGCTGGTGCTATACTTGCCTCCCTCGTCTGGTATTGGCGCATCTGCAAGAAAGCCCCGGAGGCAGCTATGCTCCTCGCCGTCTTGCCGCTCTTCGTGGCCTGGCGCAGCCTGGCATCCTACTTCTATTGTGCCGCCTTCCCATTGTTCGTTCTGATGGCTGCGAAAATACCCACCAACAAAGGAGCGTCATCCAGCACAGCACGCAGCCACAAAGCAACTCCTCCAGCACAAACACTTGCCGAAATCTTCCCGCCCGTACCCGAAACGGTTGGCATGCGTGCTTTTGCCTTCCCATCTCACATTTTCCGCTCTTCCGTCCCACCCCACTCATAGTCAGCGTAGGGCGCGATTTATCGCCGCCACTGCCGATTTATCGGCCCGTGCCCACACAGATAAACTTGCCCTACGCTATCCTAATGAATTCCTTCTCGACTCTTCTTCCTCTTCGTGATACAATCGACAGAACACGATGAAATACTGCCATGCTAAGGACACATAGCTCATGACCCGAAAAAAAGAGAACGATACCCTATTATCTGTAGAAGAAAACGCTCAAGTACAACAAATCCTTGCTCAATTTCAACTGCTTGCCGCGGACTTATACCAGGCCACAAGCCAGGAGCAGGTCGAAACAATACTTGCAACGATTACCAGCTTATCCGAGGCCGCACAAATGGCCCTGTTAAAAGAACTCTCTCGGCAGCATACCGCCGATTCCGCCGCTATCTTGCTTGCCATCAACGAACTTAGCCTGGATAAAAATATCCGTAAAGAGGCTCGCCGCTCTTTGATACGACTCGAAGAAGCCAAAGTTTACCCCGATTGGCAGCCCCCGGTAACGCGTGCCCCTATTATTCAACTGCCCGTTGTCAACGCACCGCGTTTCTGGAAAGGCTACGTTACACAATCCCGCGAAGAGGGTGAGGTACAGCTTGTCCTCTGTTGGGAGCAGGGACTGGATTACAGCGAAGTGCGCTCGATGACCTTCCTGCTCGACTTCTGGGAGGGTGGTATCAAAGAATTTATCACTGAAAACACTACCAGGCGCAACGTCGAGACTCGCGTTCAGCAGATGCGCACACAATTGCCCGATATTATCATTACCGATTGCACCCTCGCGGAAGGACGCCGCCTGCTCGCCGAAGCTCGCGCTGTGAACCAGTGGCGCAACACGCCCATTCACAAAGAATATCGCCATCACCTGCCCACCATCAATCAACTGATCTGGGACGCCACGAATGTGGGTGAAGATCGCCATCAGACCTTTATCAATCCAAACCTGGAACCCGATGAGGTCGCCGCTACTTTCATTGGTGGCTGGTCGCTCGGCGATTATGGGCTAGCCTATGATCTCCTCTCAACCAACAGCAACATCCGTGATGGCATGGAGCGCGGTGAATGGCTGGAACTGCGCCAGACATGGGCTAAAGAAGCCCATCCCACTCGCTTCGAGCTCGGCTTCGTCCGCGAACGTGAGGCCAAGGCACCAGCCCTCTGGCTTCCCAATACCTTTGGCGGTAGAAACCCCACCGCCCGTAAAGAGATTGAAATTGCCTGGTCGCTGGAAATCAGCGATACTCCCCTGAGCGGCGCGCTGAAAGAAATGCCTATGGGTACCACAGTTTATAAAGAAACTGGACGACACTGGTTCTGGATAAGCTATACATTGACCCAAGAGCAAGGAAAATGGCGCATTCAGCACATGACCGACGAAGGAGCCAACGCCCAGGCCCTGGCTATCCCAGCACTGCAACAAACCATGAAAGAGAACGATGAACGCATCAATGCACTGATCCAGCAACGTAATCAGCAGCCCAATCAGCCAGATTCGCCAGAGCTACTGGCACAGACCGAAGAGGTCGTGCAGCGCATCATCCAGTCGCTACACTACGATGACGCCCTCATCGTCAAGCTGCCCCTTGATCGTGCCATCTTAGGCGATGCCTATAATCGTGCCGCTGGCATCGGTGCCCTGGAACGTTCCATTGTTTACCTGGACCGTCTGGCCCATAATTTCTCAGAAGATCGCGGCGAGATACTGCGCCAACTCGGCATAACCCAGCACTCTTTGAGCGAGTATTATGCTGAGCGTGGCATGACCGACCGTGAGCAGTTGTTCGCCGAATTCGCCTCAGACTCGTTGCGTGAAGCACTGAGCATCGATGATTCCCTGGCAGCGCATGCCGTCCTCGCCGAACTCCTTATGCAGCGCGGTGGTGATGACCTTGATGAAGCCGAAGCCTTACTCAACATTGCCAAAACAAAGACCTCAACACTCGAAGAAGAGGCCATGATCGAGTCCGATCTGGGCAACATCGCCCTCCAGCGCGAAGAAAATGCCACCGCCTTGCAGCACTTTCAACGCGTCGCGGAAATCGAACCCAAGTTCCCCGGCAACTGGTTCAAAATTGGCTTCATGCAGCGCAAAATGCAGCAATTTGAAGCTGCCAAAGCATCCTACCAACGAGCGATAGAGATCGAGCCGCAAAATATGATGCCTTACTCCGAGCTTAGTGCTATCTATGCCAATCAAGGCCAGCTTCCCAGGGCGCGTGAAGTGCTAGAGCAGGGACTGCGTTCCATCCCTAAATCGGTCCACCTGCTGGCACTGCTCTCATCCGTCTACCTCCAAAGTGGCGACTTGCGCCATGCACAGGCCATTCTTGCCGAGGCGGCGCAGGTCGATCCCAACTACGAACTCGTACAAGCGATACGCGACGAGTTGCACAGACGTACCAACAGTAAGAAATAATTGTGAAGCTAGCAGAAGAGGTATAGTATGACAAAGAAAAATAAACAAAGAAATCCTGCTACAAATATGCCTGCCGCACAGGTTGATGCGGCCCAGGTACAATCCTTACTGGAGCAATTCCACACAATCACCCAAGTCCTCCGTGGCGGCGAAAACCAGGCACAAGTTGAAGCGACCCTCACTACCATTACTGATCTACCGGAAGCCACTCAACTCGCCTTTCTCAAAACCCTTTCCAAAGAACACCATCAGGATGCCGCCGATCTCACGCTCGCGCTCAATGAATTCAGCCCTGCCAAAGAAGTTCGCAAAGAGGCGAGACGTTCGTTAATTCGCCTGCAAGAGGTCAATATCTACCCCCAATGGCAACCGCCCGTGAAACGCACCGCCCTCATTGAAATGTTTGAAGAAGCGCAGGCAGCGATCAATCCCCCGCGCTTCTGGAAAGGCATTGTCACAAAATCGCGTGACGTAGGTGAGGTGAGCCTCGTCCTACTATGGGAGCAAGGCGTTGATTACCGCGAGGTACGCCTCATGGGCTTCCTGCTCGAATTCTGGAGCGAGGGGGTCAAGGACTTCTTTACCGTTGTCGATAGTAAGCGCAGTATTGAGAAATTCATTAACCAAATGACGACGACCACCGAGACCACCTCGTGTTCCCTCGCTAAGGGGCGCAGACTAATTCTGGCGGCTCTTGAAGTCGATAAAAAAATGGGTCTCAAGCAGAACAGCGACTATCGAAAAAATCAAGCATTCATTAACCAATTGATCCTGGAAGCTCCCGACATCGGCGAAGAAACGGCAGAGGAACTCGCCGAAGAAAGTGCTAGCGATCTGCTCAAGCCTGAGCTAGAGCCACAAGACATTGTCACAAGCTTTATTGATGCCTGGGTGCAGCAACTTTATCCACTTGCCTATGACTACCTCGCCAGTGATAGCGATCTTCGCGAGGGACAATCAGCACCGCAATGGATTTCACGTCGCCAGCAATGGGCTGAAGAGGCTCAACCAGGTGGCTTAATTCCTGGCTTTTGCGATGTGTTCGAGCCACAAAAACCAAAAATCTGGCTTCCCAACTCCGTGAGCCACACAAATACGGATACGCGTATAGAGTTTGAAGCTGCCTGGTCCTGCGACATGGACAATGATCCTGCTACGAGCACGCTGCCAGAGCTGCCCAGGGCAACAGCTTTTTACAAAGAAAACAAGCGCTACTGGTTCTGGGCCAGCTTTACCCTGGTCAAAGAAGAAGTCGGCTGGCGCATCCAAAGCATGCATGATGAAGGTACGAGCGCGCAAAGCCTTTCCATCAAAGAACTAAACGCTCGTATCAAAGCGGAAGATAAACTTCTCAAGGATATCACCTCAAAGCACGCACCAACTGACCCCGATGCCTTGGATTATCTCATCGCAGTCTTGAAGCACACGATAAAACCCATCTATTACGACGATATCCTCATCACCAAATTGCCGTTCGATGATACTTTATATGTGGATGCCGCCAATCGCTCATTGATGTTAGGTGAACTAGAGCGCAGCCTGGTCTATCTCGAACGCATGGTAGAGCAGTTCCCCCAGCGCAAAGGTGAACTATTGCGGCAAATTGCCGCCATTCAAATACGACTGAGTGAAGCGTACTATGAACTTGATGAGGATGATGAGGATTTGGACGAAGATAATGACATGGATAATGTCGTCGAAAGCGACCCCGATGAAGCTGAATTGGATCTGGGCGAGCACTTCTATGAACTGGGCAGAGCCACGCTGGAAGAAGCACTACGTGTTGATAATAACGCTACCGGACATATCTTACTGGCCGATCTGCTTATAACGAATGGCGATGCCGACGATCTCGAGGAGGCCGAAGACCACCTGCTTCAGGCGCAATCATTAACTACCACGCCCGCCGATCTGGCCCACATCGAGTACAGCTTCGGCGAAATCGATATTGACCGCGAACAGTACGAACATGCACTACGCCACTTCCAACAAGTGCTTGAGATCAACCCCAACTACCTCAATGTCTGGTTCCACATCGGTAAAATTCACCAGGCCCTAGGGGACGAGCCAGCAAGTATCGCAGCCTTTGAACAGGCCATAAAGCTACAACCCAACATTTCAGATAATTATACCGAACTTGTCGATATCTTCATCCAGTCTGGACGGATAGATGAAGCACGCACAGTCATAAATCAAGGGCTGACAGTTTTACCGAATTCGGCTCATTTATATGTGCTACTCTCCGCAACCTATATCGGAGAGGACCTGGGTCGCTCTGAAGAACTATTGGAAAAAGCCGAAAGCCTCGATCCAGATATGCCTCTGGTGCAAATGTATCGCCAGTTGCTCGATACACAAAAAGAGTTGCCAGGACCCGCCGGAAACCGGGGTAGCCGCGGGAAAAAGTCGAAGAAAAGATGATAGATTACGAACGTACCATTACCCATCACACCGTCACCTTAGGAGCCTTGACTCGTGCGGGTGACGCCCTAGCCGAGTTTACCGAGCCAGATGCTGAGGGCACGCAACAGACCCGGATAGTGCATGTACCTGCCGGTTTACCCGGTGAGCGCGTCACCATCGCCATCGAGGCACCCCCTCAACCCCGACAGGGGAAGCACCGCCGTCGCTGGAAACCACGTCCACCGCGTGTCTGGATCACGGAGGTTATCGAGGCTTCACCACTTCGGAGTGCGGCACCATGCCCAGTTTTCGGTACCTGCGGCGGTTGCCAGCTACAACACATGCAGTATGCCGCCCAGCTAAGCTGGAAGCGCGACGTGGTCGACCAACTGCTGCGCACGATTGGTGCGTTTGAGAACCCGCCAGTACTCGAAACTGTCCCTTGCGACGACCCCTGGCACTACCGCAACCAAATGCGCTTCTCGGTCAACCGCGATGGTCAACCTGGTCTCACCGCGAGGGGAACGCATCGCGTCTTGCCGCTCACCACCTGCCCCATCGCCGACGAACAGATCAATCGTGCCCTAGCTGTACTGAGTCAAGTTCCCAACGAACGACCACAAGCATTGATACGCTGTGGGAGCACCAGTCGGCAAATGCTCATTCAGCCAACGCCACCATCGGCAGTACAAGAACAACTTGCCGCCGTGGGTTTGGAGCTGCACACCGAGACGATGGAGGAGCAATTAGCCGGCGAGACCTTCCGTATTCGTCCCAGTTCCTTCTTCCAGACCAATACCGCCCAAGCCGAGAAAATGGCACAAATGGTCCTACGTGGTCTATTCGCTGATCGCACCTCGACGCGCAGCAGCCATATATCAACTACAGACAGTACGCCCCAAACGCAACCTACACTACAGCCATTCACCGTCGTCGATGCCTATTGCGGCGTCGGTACCTTTGCACTGTTCCTATCCCGCCATGTCGAGAAAGTTATTGCCATCGAGGAATCTGCCAGTGCCATCAAAGATGCTCAGTGGAATCTCCGCGCCGTCAATAACGTCGAGATTCTCAAGGGCAAAGTGGAAGATGTACTACCAACCCTGCCAACTCTGCTTGATGGGCTGGTCATCGACCCACCTCGCGCCGGTTGCCAACAGGTCGTCCTGGACGCACTGCTACAGCATCCCGTAGCACGCATAGTCTACGTCTCGTGCGATCCGTCTACGCTGGCACGCGACCTGAACATCCTTTGCCAGCACAATACTACCTATACACTACACTCGGTTCAACCGCTTGATATGTTCCCCCAGACGGCCCATATCGAGTGTGTTGCCGTCCTGGAGCATAACCAACAATGAGCACAGCCCCACCCATCCTTTTATTAGCTTCTGCCTCGCCACGTCGTAGGCAGCTTCTCACGTTACTGGGTACACCGTATGAGCTCTGTACCTCGCCCATTGACGAAGATGCCACACAAGCGCAATACCAGGGCCCTATGCCAGGGCTGGCGCAGTGGCTCGCCGAACAGAAAGCCCTCGGTGCCCATACGCTTCCTCAAGCCGCCGGACGGTTAGTCATCACCGCCGATACCACCGTCTTGCTGGATGACACCATCCTGGGCAAACCACGCGACAAAGCCCACGCCAACGAACTACTCCTCTCCCTGCGCAATCGCTGGCATCAAGTCGTGACGGGCATCTCAGTGAGCAAAAAAGTTGGCGACACACTGGAACTCTATAGCGCAAGCTGCACCACGCCCGTCTTGATGCGCCCTTACAGTGAGGAGGAGATCACGGCCTACATTGCCACCGGTGATTCGTTAGATAAAGCAGGAGCCTACGGTATTCAACATCCACAATTCCAGCCGACCGAGAACATCCAGGGCTGTTATCTCAATGTTGTTGGTTTACCACTCTGCATCCTGGTCAGCCTCCTGGCAAAATTCGACGTTCATCCTGTAGCGCAAAGCACCAGGGAAGTGGGCTGTCCCTGGTCGGAACGCTGCAAAGTCGCTATGTAACACTAGCTCACCATGGATTAATAACTATGAACATCACCAATATCATATTCGTCGCCTTGATTGTACTGGTCGCGCTCTTTATCGGTCTGTTGCTGCGCTTCCGCGTCGTGGGTGCCCTAAAAAAAACACTCCTCGATGGCTGGCTAATCCAGGCACTGGGTATACTAATCATCTTCCCACCGCTCATCATAGCGGCAGTAGCCACACCATTCATTCTCAACAATAGCTTGCTCTACGATTTCTGGCTGCAACTCACCTCTAACACGACCAACAATATTCCATTGCTTGAAAGCCTCGCTTGGGGCCTGATAGAAACTATTCTCGTGATCGTGCTGGGCGTCGGTACCGGACGCACCATCATGAAACTCACCATACGCGGCTTAGGCGAGAACCGCATTGATATCAATATCCGCACCTTGATCGGGCGCATCTTCTTTATCATCATCATCATTATCACCATCTTCTGGTTGCTCTCTATCTGGCATGTCGCGATAGATCTGCCTGTTGCTGTCCTTGGCACCCTCACCGTCGCCCTAGTTTTCGCCATTCAGGATATTCTGAAAGACCTCGTAGCTGGCTTCTATATCCTAATGGAGCGTCCTTTCCACATCGGTGATCTGATTACCATTGGCGACCAGGTGTCAGCAGCCGCTCGCACCGGTGTCGTGGAAGACGTGCAAATCCGTGCCACTAAACTGCGCATTGTCAGCGGCGAACAGATCACCGTGCCTAATGCTCTCGTCTTTGGCGGCATCGTCACGAACAACTCCTATTACGGGGAGAGGCGCGCCACCATCACTGTCACCTTACCACTGGCATCGTTTGACAAAAAGGCAATCCCTGAACGCATCGTACAGATATTGCAAGCAGACGAAACCGTTATGGAGAAACCTGAACCTTCCGTCATGATTAGTCGCTTTGCCGGAGAACAGGTGACTCTCACCGTTCGCTTTTGGATTGCTAGCGGCCAGGTTGCCAGCATTTCAGAGGTGATGTATACTCTGCGTACAGCCATGCCCGTCGCGGATATCGCCGTGGTTGAATCCGCCGGCAACATCTAAATGAAACACAACAACCTATCAACAGTACTAGAGAGTTGCTCTGAAGAGTGAGTTTACGTTGGAACAGTATAGATCATCGCAAAGCAGTCGGCGTGTCGGTTTAATGGGTGGCACATTTGACCCGGTTCACTACGGACATCTGGTGGTGGCGGAAGAGGTTCGTGTAACCTGTAAACTTGACGACATGGTCTTTATCCCGGCCGGAGAACCACCGCATAAACAAGGAGGTATCGTTACCTCTGCACACCATCGACTGGCGATGTTGGAGTTAGCAATTGCCTCGAATCCGCACTTTTCCATCTCACTCGTCGACATGGATCGTTCTGGGCCATCGTACACCGCCGAGACGCTCCACGTGCTGCACCAACAATGGGGCCAACAGACAGAACTCTACTTTGTTATTGGCTGGGATAGCCTGCAAGAGTTTCATAGCTGGCACGAGCCGGCAAGTATTCTTGAGCAACTTACCTACCTTGTTGCCGTCCATCGTCCAGGCTATACAGCCGAACTGGACTCTTTGACGCAAACAGAGGCGCGTCTACCCACGCTCAAACAGCACTTGCTCACTATGCCAGCCCCACAACTGGAAATCTCCGCGACAGACTTACGCCAGCGTATCGCGGATGGCAGACCTGTGAAGTATCAAATACCGGAAGCAGTAGAACAGTATGTCGTCCAACATAAACTCTACCAATAGCATTCAATAGCAAAAAGAAGGCAAAAAAACGCATGGAGCCCATGCATCTTGAGATAGGCGATCGACTGCGGTTGCGCAAACCACACCCCTGTGGAAACTACGATTGGGTTGTAGTACGCCTGGGCGCAGACATCGGCTTAAGCTGTGAAAAATGCGGGCGTCGCGTCTTACTCCCGCGTTCAGAGGTTGAACGGCGCACCAAACAAAAATTGCCGCGCCTGCACAATCCAGATGAAGACGAAGAGACATAAGGAGTTTTTAGGTTGGCAATCACCGTTCCACGCGGAGGGTTTAGCACCCTTCTGAAAAAAAAAGAATTTCAGCGTCTGTGGCTGGCGCAGTTACTCTCGATGACCATCCTCAACGCCTCCAATTATGCCCTGCTCGTCCTCATAGAGGAAGTCACAGGCTCTACAACGCTCGTTGGTCTCGCCATCATCTGCTTTAGTCTTCCCGCCGTACTGTTCGGTGCTCCTGCTGGCGTCTATGTTGATCGCATGAATAAGCGACGCGTCCTCTGGGCCAGTAACTGCCTGCGAGCCGTCGCGACCTTGCTCTTTGTATTATCGCTCCTCTTTAATCGTCACCAACTACTACCGGTCTACCTGCTCACCTTCCTGATCTCCAGTATTGGTCAGTTCTTTACACCAGCCGAGGGCTCAGCCATTCCTATGCTGGTCAGCGAAGAGGAATTGATGCCAGCCCTCTCGCTGTTCAATATCACGTTTATGCTCTCACAGGCCCTCGGTTTCATCTTGCTTGCGCCCCTGGTACTCAGCTTCTTGCCTACTTTCACACTCTTCACACTCACAATTGATCCGATCGAGAGCCTGTATTTCATCATTGCCGTCCTTTATGGCGTCTGCGCCATCCTCATCATCATGATTCCGAAGAACAGCTTTTCACAGACCTCGCGCACCGCAACAAAGCCGATCAACACGCAAAACCTGGAGATCGTTAGCAACCTCTGGACTGAGATGTGGCAGGGCTGGAGCTTCATACGGCGCAATAAACAGCTCTTTTTATCCGTCATTCAACTGTCTTTCGCCGGCGTCCTCTTGCTCGTTATTGGCGAGCTTGCCACACCCATCGTCACCAAACTGCTGCATCTTTTACCCAATGCTATGGCTTTTGTCTTTGCTCCTGCTGGCATCGGTCTGGTCATTGGCTCTATCTTTATGCCACGTATCACCCATAAATTGGGCAAATCTCGCGCCATCCTCACTGGCTGTGCTACCCTGACCCTGGTAACATTCCTGTTACCCATCTCAACTATCATTGCACAATGGCTACAACCGCATGGATGGAATACCAATCCGCTTTTGCTCATCACTGTCGCGCTGCTCATGTTCATCGCGGGCTTTGCCCTCGACTTTATCAATATACCCGCCCAAACCGCCATTCAGGAACAAACTCCCGACTGGATCAAGGGCCGCGTCCTGGCCTTACAGCTCATGCTCTATAATGCCTGCTCCATCCCTATTATCTTCTTCATCGGCGCTATCGCCGACATCTATGGCCTTGATCGCGTCCTCTATCTCATGTCCATCTGTGAAATCGCCTTCGGTGCCTGGGGCCTCTACTACGAACGCAAGCACAAACAAACTTTCATCCTCGAAAACGAGAAATTGTCAAAAATGACCGAACCCGACAAAATAACCCCTGAAAAAGCTATCTTGACGAATGAATAGAATACACATACAATTACAGTAGCAGCAAAATAAAAAGCAGCACTCAATGCATAATAGAGCAAGGAATGCAATGGACCAATCACAAGCAGCACAACTCGTCACCTATGAACCATGGCTCCTCATTGCCGCCGTTGCTGTCCTGTTCATCCTCCTGCGCACTACACGCCAGGCACTGCGCAAGCGCGTCGATACCATTGGCTACCAACTGCGCGGCGAAAGAGGACTGATGATCTGGTTCTGGCTCAACGCCCCCGGCGTCGTCCTGCACGAACTTAGCCACGCCTTTGTCGTCTTACTCCTGAGCCCATTTGGCTTCCGTATTACCAGCATCGCCCTTTTTCGCATCAAAACCATACAACCGCGCGGAGCAAATGGTCGCGCAATGAAAAGCAGTGGCAGACAAGCATTACAGCTCGGTGAAGTGCAGTACGTTCGACCTGAACGTCGTTTTATTACTCCCATTGGCGATGGCTTAAGCGCTGTTGCTCCCCTCTTCGGCGGCATAGGCATGCTCGCCTTTCTTTATTGGGTCGCCACTGGCTATAGCCTCTGGGATATTCACCTGCAAATCTCACAAATCTTTCGTCCAGGCTGGCCATTGTGGACGCTCATCTTCGCGCCCTACCTCATTCTGACCGTCACCTCCGAACTGTGGCCCAGCAAACAAGATTGGCGCGGCGCATTCCGGTTTATCATTGGTCTCACACTGCTCACACTGCTGGTAGGAGGACTGCTCTGGTATATCAATCTACTGGTCTTTAATAACGCCACACTCACTACCGCCTCATCTATCGCGACGCACATTGATTATGTGTTACTCGTTCTGCTCGTGTTAGACGTGTTTTTTCTCATCATAGCCGAACTACTGGCTCGCATCGTAAAGGGATAAGCAACAAACAAGGAGCTACTATGCATGGATGCCTTTGAACTATCCACGCTCGTTGCAGCGTGCAGCACGTCAAACGACCACTACCTCGAATTTATTCGCCAGGCATCGCTCAGCGTTGGTCTGTACATGCTCTCGGCTGGGGCCGTCGATTCACAGAAACCCCACACCGAAGACGAGATCTACTACATCATTAAAGGTCGTAGCTCCATTTTGGTTGGAGAGGAAAGCAGGAATGTCGAGACGGGTTCAGTGATTTTTGTCGCGGCCAACGTCGTGCATCGCTTCCACACCATCACCGAAGACCTGACCATCCTCGTCTTCTTCGCCCCCGCCGAATATACCAATGATGCAGCTCACCAATCAAACTTGTCGATCAAAAACATGCGGCTATAGTGCAACAAGATCGGACTGCCATGCGGGCAGACAGCCGGTGCGGAAACCGCCGCTAACGCGCCAAGCAATGACCGCTGTTCATCAGGGCCAAGGACACGTCCGCGTCGCAGAGCCGAGCGACACGCCAGGCCGATCAACAGGTGATCTTCCCAATCGGTACTATCCTCAGCGGCAATTTCTGCCAACTCGTGCAGATGCCCCGCCAATTGTTCCTGTCCCTCTCCTCCTGGTACAGAACGTATCAGGAAGCTACGCCCGCCAAACCGCTCGCATTCCAGACCTAGATCACGCAACATCGGCAAACGCTGCTCAAATAACTCCGCCTGGGAACGCTTCAGCTCAATCACCACCGGTTCCAACAACAGGTGCGCATCCGTCCACTCCTCTTGCTCATCTGAGCGCACCCCAACATGCCTACTGCGCAAGTGTTCATAAATGACCCGTTCGTGCGCCCGGTGCTGATCAATCAGATACAAACTACCATCGGGAGCTTCCGCCAGAATGACCGCCTGCTGCAACTGCGCCAGTGGATGTAACGACGCAAGTACTTCTGCCGCCGCCGGAGGTGCCATCTCCGCTTTATAGCCCTCCGCCGACTCCGCCACATGCAGACCGCGCCGACGCACGCCCGGCAAGCGTCGCTGATACACCAGTTCAGGGCCGGGAAACTCCGCGGAAGTAGGTAAGGCCGGACTGCGCTCCAACACTGACTGCACTGCCCTCGTCAAAGCCGCCGTGATCTCCTCCTCGCGCAACAACTTCACCTCGGTCTTAGCCGGGTGAACATTCACATCCACTTCCTCGGCAGGTAGCTGTAGGTTGAACACCAGCAAGGGGTGCTTCCCTCTTGGCAACAGACCACGATAGCCCGCCTCCAGGGCATCTTGTAACAAGCGCGATTGCACCCAGCGCCCATTCACAAAAAGCATCATATGCTGCCGACTACTCTGCGCCAAAGCCCGATTCCCAATAAATCCGCTCAGTGCATAGTGCTCTGCAACCCCTGCCGTCACCGAGTGTAACATTTCCGCGAGCGGTAAGTGATAAAGCTCAGCCAGGGTCGTAGCGACATCACCAGCCCCACCTGTCTGCAAAGCCGTCTGCTCTTCAATGGTGAGGTTAAAGCGGACGCCCGGATAGCCCACGGCATAGCGGCGCAGCAGTTGCAAAATATGCCCACTCTCGGTACGCGCCCCGCGCATAAATTTGAGGCGCGCCGGTACATTATAAAATAGGTCGCGCACCGTCACCGTGGTTCCGTGCAACCGTGCCCGTCGGCTCCATTGCGTGACCTCGCCACCGCGCAGCGTCAGCAAAACGCCAGCCGCTTCCTCCTGCAAATTCTCCGTCTCGATGGGACGGCTTACTAACGTTAATTCGGCAACGGCGGCAATACTTGCCAATGCCTCGCCACGGAAGCCCAACGTATGCAACTGCCCCAGGTCTTCAACGCTCCGAATTTTGCTGGTTGTGTGTCGCGCACATGCCCGTTCCAGTTCATCCTCAGGGATGCCATAACCATCATCAATCACACGAATCAACCGCAGACCACCGCCACGTATCTCAACGCGTATCTCGTGCGCCCCCGCGTCAAGCGCATTCTCTACCAGCTCCTTCACCACAGAGACCGGTCGCTCAATCACTTCACCCGCCGCGATCCGTTCCGCCACGTCATGGGTCAGGCTCTGAATGGATTGCCGTGTATATCCTGTAACCATTACCTTTTGCGTTTCTTCCTTTGTAGCGTAAACAGCAGATTCAACGCATCCAGCGGCGTAATCGCGCACACGTCTATGGTATCCAGCGACGACTCTTGCCCATCAAGCTCTAACGTCTGTGCCACCAGCCGTGCCTCTTCGCTTTGCCACTCGTAACGCTCATTGCTCTCAGCCACCAGTACACGACCACCGTTCTGCGTCGCCAACGAGTACGGTACCGATGCTAATGCCTGTCCATTGGGCAGCGTCACCAATTTCGCCGCGATATTCTCTTTGCTTGTCTCCAGGTGCTGCAATACTTCTTCCGCACGGCGCACGATGCTGGGCGGCATCCCCGCTAGTTTCGCCACGTGTACGCCATAGCTACGCCCAATACAACCCGGCGTCACGCGGTGTAGAAAAACAATCTCGCCCTGTTTATCATCGCTAATCGCCATGGTATAGACCTGGCAGTGCGGCAATTCATCGGCCAGAGCCGCTAACTCATGGTAATGGGTGGCAAACAAGGTACGCGCCCCCATCGCATTATGCAAATGCTCCACGACCGCCCGTGCAATCGCTAGCCCATCATAGGTACTCGTTCCCCGCCCGATTTCATCAAGGATAATCAAGCTATGGCGCGTCGCGTGGTGCAGAATGGTCGCAGTCTCCTCCATCTCCACCATAAACGTGCTTTTCCCAGACGCAATATCGTCCTCCGCGCCCACACGCGTAAAGATGCGATCCACCAATCCGATGCGTGCGCTCCGCGCTGGTACAAAACTGCCGATCTGCGCGAGCAGCGTAATCAAGGCAACTTGGCGCAGGTACGTTGACTTACCCGCCATATTCGGCCCCGTCAAAAGCACAATGCGCTCACCATCTTCAGCCTCGAGCCGTGCATCATTGGGAATGAACACGTCACCATCCAGGGTAAACTCTACCACCGGATGCCGCCCGCCCACGATCTCTAAACCTGAACCATGCTCCAACATGGGGCGTGTATACCCCTGGTGGGCGGCTACTTCGGCTAAACTTAATAGCACATCCACCATCGCAACCGCCGTTGCAGTTGCCATAACCTGCGGATAAAAAACGCTCAGTTGGCGCAAAATATCGGCATAAATGCTGCGCTCCATCTCCTCGATTCGCTCTGTCGCGCTCAGAATACGGGCCTCGTGCTCTTTCAATTCGGGTGTGATAAATCGCTCAGCATTGACCAGTGTCTGCTTACGCATATAATCGCTCGGCACCAGCTTCGCGTTCTTATTACTGACCTCGATATAATAGCCAAAGACCTTGTTGAACCCCGCCTTGAGCGTCTTAATACCCGTGCGCTCGCGTTCACGCCCCTCTAAGGCAGCAATCCAACGCCGCGAATCGCTAATGGAGGCAATCAATTCGTCCAGTTCAGCATGAAATCCGACCCGTATCAGCCGATCATCATCATCATCATCCCTGACACTGGCTCGCGCTAGCGACTTGCCAATCAAATCCGCGACTTGTGGACAGGGATCAAGCTGCTCAGCCAGTTCAGCCAGGAGGCGCGTATTACAACCTTGCAGCAATTCACGTAATCGCGGAATTGCGCCCAGGTAATTGCGCAAAGCCACCACCTCATTTGGTACGGCACTACCCTGCCGTACCCGTCCCGCGATACGCTCCAGATCGCCAAATCCCTGCAAGCACATCGCAAAACGACTGCGTAATGCCGGACTTTCAAACAACTCTTCAACGCTCTCCAGTCGCGCACCCAGTGCATTTAAATCCAGCAATGGCTGCATGAGCGTCCGTCGCAACTGTCGCGCCCCCATTGGCGTCAATGTCCTATCCAGCACACTCAGCAAACTCCCCTGTACAGTGCCGCTGCGCGACCCCTGCAACAAATCGAGATTGCGCTGGGTGTGCGCATCCAGCACCATATAGCTGCTGGTGCGATACGAACGTAACCCCGTCAGCAGACTCAGCAACGCCCCATTCATCTTCTCTACATAGGCAATAATCGCACCAGCCGCCGCGATAGCCTGCGGCACCTGCGAGCACCCATAGGCCTCTAATGACTGTACACCAAATTGTCGACACAGCCGCGTGCGAGCAGCATCTTGCTCGAAGAAATACGGTGGACAATAGGTAGTGGTCATAGACTTCGCAGGGAACTGGTAACTATCGGCGCGACTGCCCTCCACCAACAAACATTCCACCGGCACCAAGCGCTGCAATTCCGCCTCTAACGCCGTTGGCAGTTCATCAGGCGTAAACCATGTCACCATAAATTCGCCCGTGCTAACATCGACAGCTGCCAGCCCTGTTTGCGTGCGTGCAGGAGCAATAGCTACCAAGTAATTATTTTGCCGCGTCGGCAGCAAGCTCGGTTCTGACAGTGTTCCCGCCGTCAGGATACGAGTCACCGCCCTATCCACCACACCATGTCCGACCTCACCCACCTGGTCACAAATCGCAACCTTGTAACCGTGCTGGATCAGCTTCCCGACATAGTTCTCCAGGGCGTGCAAGGGTATACCCGCCAACGGCACCCTATCATCACCATAACCTCGCGAGGTCAGAACGATCTGCAATACACGGGCAGCAATTTGTGCATCCTCATCAAACGTCTCATAAAAATCCCCCACCTGGTACATGAGGATGGCATCGGGATATTGACTCTTAATCTTCAAATACTGCCGACGCGCTGGCGTTGTCATCGTATTTACTCTCTACTTTACATTTTCTGGTGTGCCCGTTTTTGCTTGAAACACTTGTCCTTACTTATACTTCATTCTCGCGAACTTGTCAAAAAGTGGTAGAACTTTCGCCATTTTTCCCCGTTGACATTACTTCAACAGTACAATATGCTAGCAAACAGCTATTCCATTTCTTGTAAAAAAGTTTCGAAAGTGAGGCAATCAGACACTATGGGTGAACCACGCAATCCAATGGACGTCAAACCTGGCTACCGAGGCCGGGCTTTTACCTCTGATCTCAGCGGTCAGGAATTCTGGCTGGTTGTTGATAAAGGCTTTCAGCCAATGGGGCTCGTCGTAGGTAACTGTATTTACTCGATGGGCGCGATCCGCAACTGGCTCGTCGGCATAAAGGGCAACTTCCAGGGCGAACTGCGCGAATATTCTCAAATCATGTATCAGGCACGCGAACTGGCCCTGAGCCGTATGCAATTTGAAGCCGACCAACTCGGTGCCGACGGCGTCATCGGCGTCGATATCAAAGTCGAATTCATGCACAATAACGAATGGATGGAAGTCACCGCCATCGGCACCGCCATTCGCTACGTTGGTGGTGGCCCCAACATGCCCCCCACCGGACAGGGCCGCGTCACCATCCCCGCCAACTAACCTATTCTTTAGTTGGGTGCAGAACATTTGCTGCCCCCGGCCTACAGCTCATCCATCCATTCGTTGGGTGCAGCGCTTGTAGTCCACGGGCTACAACTCATCCATTCCTTGTTGGGTGCAATACATTTGCTGCTCACGGGCTACAAGCCGCCCATCCATTCGTTGGGTGCAGAACATTTGCTGCCTGAAGGCAGCAAATGTTCTGCACCCAACCAAAAACTTTAGCGAACTGCCGTAGGCAGTGAGAAGTCAAAAAAAAGAAAACCCATCACCATGAAAAAATACCTTATAGCTTGCCTCCTTCTCATCCTCTGCACCTTCCCTCTCGCCTCTTGCGGCGGCTCAACTGGCCCAGCAGGCTCAACAACCGTACAAGTAACACTCTCAGAATACAACATCAATGCCTCGCTCACCACCTTCTCCCTCCACACCCTCTATCACTTTGAAGTCACCAATAAAGGCATCTTCAGCCATGAATTTATGATTATCCCTCCCATGGCAGATGAAATGACCCTCACTGAGATCCACAAATCGGCACTAGTCTATATCGATGTAGTCGCCCCCGGCGAAACCAAAACGCTGGACTACACCTTTACCAAAGCCGCCTCCAACCTGGAATTTGCCTGCCATATCGGTCACCACTATCTACTCGGAATGCATCTAGCGATTAAAATCACATAAAATAGTTGGTAATGTCCCCATCTAACTTGACACGCTCATAACCATCACTTACAATCAAGCAGTCAAGGCGAAATGTTCGTTTTTCACTTGTGAGGAGTCAACATCAAATGGATGATCGTGTGGGGCAACAGATTGGACAGTATCGCCTTATTCGGCAGATTGGTCAGGGCGGCTTTGGTAGAGTCTACCTAGGCGAAGATACAACCCACAACTCACAGGTAGCCATCAAAATACTCCTGCCAGCATTGTCTCGCGCAGAGTTAGATAAGTTCCTGGCACAAATCCACATCGCCGCTGCTTTCAACCACCCCCATATAATGCGCATCCTTGCCTTTGGTGAAGAGAACGCCACTCCCTTCCTCGTGATGGACTATGCTCCCCATGGCTCATTGCGCGAGCTCCATCCCAGAGGGACACGACTTCCTCTCACTACAATTGTTTCTTATGTCAAACAGATCGCGGACGCACTGCAATATATTCATGACCAGAACATGATACATCGCGACATCAAACCGCATAATATGCTCATGGGGCCGAAGCACGAGATTTTGCTCAGCGATTTTGGTATCGCCGTGGCCTCCGAAAGCATGGGCTATCGACTACAAAAAGTGGAGGAATTTGAGGGTACCATCCTTTACGCGGCACCCGAACAAATACGCGGTCGTTCTCGTTTTGCCAGCGACCAGTATGCTTTGGGCGTGCTCGTCTACGAATGGTTGAGCGGTCGCTGCCCTTTCTATGGCACAGTAGAGGAGGTAGCCAGCCAGCATACACTCGTTCCACCGCCACCGTTACGCGAAAAGCTGCCTACCATCTTGCCCGCTATTGAGCAAGTGGTGATGAAAGCATTAGCGAAAGACGTGGATCAACGTTTTGAAAGCGTGCAAGCATTCGCCACAGCATTGGAACGTGCCAGCCGACTGGAGCAGGCCAGTAAACGTCAAACTACCCCCACTCCCATGATCGCTTCTACCCCACTCCCATTAACGATACCATCCCCCGAGGAGCGCGAGGCCACAATACAAAATGTTTTGCTCACCTATCGTGAGCATACCGATAAGATTCAAATGCTGGCATGGTCGCCTGATGGTACATCCATTGCCTCCAGCAGCCTGGATGAGACGATCAAGCTATGGGATGCCACCACTGGTGAGACCAGGCTTACCTACCGTGGTAACTCATTACAAGCCTTTGTGTTCGCCTGGTCGCCTGATGGTCGCTCTATCGCCGCCACCAGTGGCCTATCCTCTGAAAACGTGCAAGTTTGGGATACCAGCACTGGTGACGCCTCTTTGCGCCATACCCCTTTTACTGCTCATAGCGAGCAGATATACGCTCTCTCCTGGTCGCCTGACGGCAAATATATCGCCTCAGCCAGTGACGACGCCACGGTGCAGGTCTGGGACGCTCTCACAGGCCACAGCGTTTTCACCTATCGCGGTCACACCCTCGGGGTGCAAACGGTAGCCTGGTCGCCTGATGGTAAGCGTATCGCTTCTAGCAGTGCGGATAAGACCGTTCAGGTCTGGGATGCCACCACCGGTGGCAATATTCTCGTCCACTATGCCCATCACGACAAAATCAACGCCGTCGCCTGGTCTCCGGGCGGAACCCATATCGCCTCAGCCAGCGATGATACAACTATGCAGGTCTGGGATTCGTCCACCGGGCGCAAAGCCTTTACCAATTCCAGCCATAGCGGCGGCGTGACCGCCGTTGCTTGGTCTCCTAATGGTCTATACATCGCCTCGGCAAGCCTCGATGAAACAGTCCAGGTCGTGTACGCTCTCACTGGACGCATGCTCTATACTTACACGGGTCACTCCGATTGGGTCAGCACCGTCGCCTGGTCCCTCAACAGTCAGGACATTGCATCCGGCTCCTGGGACAAGACGGTGCAAGTGTGGAGGATGAAATAAGTATTTTTACGATCATAGGGGAACAGAAACAAACCATTGACGACGAAGACAATTCTAAGGAGCAACACCTACATGGCTTTTGACCTACAACGTGCCCGCCAGGACACGCCCGGCAGCGCACACGTTCTCCACTTTAATAACGCGGGTTCTTCGCTCATGCCTACTCCCGTTTTAGAAGCCACCATTGCCCACCTACAGTTAGAAGCCTCCATTGGCGGTTACGAAGCTGCCGAACAAGCCAATCCTGCTATCGAACACGTTTATGATGCCATCGCTACCCTGATTCATTGTACTCGCGACGAGGTCGCCATCATCGAAAATGCCACCCGTGCCTGGGACCAGGCCATTCACTCCATTCACTTTAAGCCGGGTGAGCGCATCCTTACCTCCATGGCAGAGTACGGCAGTAACTTCATCGCCTTTCTGCAAATTGCCAAGCGGAGCGGCGCAGTCGTCGAAGTCATCCCTAACGATGCCCACGGACAAATCTCTCTCGCTGCACTACGCAATGCCATCGATGACCGCGTCAAATTGATTGCCATCACCCATGTCCCCAGCGGTGGCGGGCTGGTCAACCCCGTCGCGGAGGTGGGTAAGATCGCACGCGAACACGGCATTCTCTATCTCGTCGATGCCTGCCAATCGGTCGGGCAGATGCCCATTGACGTGCAACACATCGGCTGTGATATGCTCTCCGCCACTGGTCGCAAGTACCTGCGCGGCCCGCGTGGAACCGGCTTCCTCTATGTGCGCCAAGAGGTGGTTGAGCAACTGGAACCGCCCTTTCTGGATCTCTTCGCAGTACAATCGGTTTCCACAGACGGCTATGAAATACGCTCTACTGCCCGTCGTTTCGAGACATTTGAAACAAATGTTGCCGCTAAAATTGGTCTGGGTGTTGCCGTTGATTACGCCTTGCAGTGGGGGATAGATACACTATGGAGGCGCATTAAAACACTATCCTATGCCTTACGCACACAACTCAGCCTACTGCCAGGCGTCATTGTGCGCGATCGTGGCGTCATCCAATGTGGCATCGTCACCTTTACTGTCGAGGACAAAACGCCCGACGAGCTCGCACGCGCCCTCAGAGGTATGCACATCAACGTATCGATAGCGCAACGCAATCCTACGCTGCTCGATATGGATGCACGCGGCTTAACCAGCTTGGTACGCGCCTCTGTCCATTACTTTAATACCGAAGAGGAGGTTGCACGTTTCTGTGCGGCGGTAGAGACGTTGTTATAGCCTTTAATCCTTCTCAAATTCCTCGTACATCTTAAACTTTAGGAACGTATCCGAGAGGTCAGCGGCATCCAGCGTGATGCCCTGCATGGTCTGCTCCATCAATAGCTCCACGACGTTACGCACATCGTGCGTCTGTTCAAAAATGGCAATTTGACGATCTGCGCCCGTTCCATTTGGATTGTTCATCAAAGCACGCAGATAATTCATCTCGTGGCGGCTACCCAGGTCATCAATAACGTCATCCACGTAGTCCAGCGTCTCGTTAATGGCATCACGCATATTCAAGCGACGACGCTGCACAAAATCAATCACTTCCGCGTCCAGCCCATAGCGCATGGCCCGCCATTTGTTCTCCTCCAGGTAATCGCGAGTAAGCACTGGAACCTCTATATTCTGCTCATGACACCACGTCAATTTCGCGATCAGTGCCTGGCACAGCGCGGCAATCGCTAGCGTATCATCAATAGTCGCTGGCATATCACAGATGCGAAACTCCACCGTATCAAAAAATGGGTGCGGTCGCATATCCCACCAGATTTTTTTGCCGTTGTCGATACAGCCCATCTCCACAAGCGTCTGCACGTACTCGTCAAACGCTTTCCACGAAGCCAGAATCTCTGGCATACCACTCCGTGGCACTCGTTTCCATATTGCTGAGCGATACGATTTGATGCCAGTATTACGCCCACTCCAGAAGGGGGCATTGGTGGAAATCGCTAATAGCTGTGGCAGCCATGTGCGCGCTTGGTTCATCAACTTGACCGCTAGGTCTTTTCCCTCGACCCCCACATGGACATGCATACCAAAGATGATATTGGAGCGAATAATGTCTTGGTACTCCTCTTCCAGGTCCTCGTAACGCTCTTTCTCCGTCGTATCCTGGTCGCGCCACGATGAAATGGGATGCGTGCCAGCACTCACCAGCGCTAACCCCTCATCATTCACCAGTCGTGTCAGCAACACCCTTCGCGTGGATAAATCTCTACGAGCAGTAGCAATATCAGGGCAAATATCAGATATCAGCTCAATCGTTGATTGTGTCAGTTCTGGTTTGATGTTCTCCGCGAATAAAGGCGTCCCCTTCTCCAGAATAGATTTCACACGCGAACTCAGTTGTAAGGTCTGCCGATTGACCAGTTGAAATTCTTCTTCAATTCCCAGCGTAAATCGTCCCGACATTACTGCTCTCCTTTATCGCTACAATTCTCCTACGTACCTCTATGTCACGAACACAAGCGATTAATTGATACAGGGGAAGTAGCACGCAGGAAGGCCAGCGGCATCG
>JBBQXY010000081.1:0-24371 GCA_038209195.1 Ktedonobacterales bacterium
CTTTCATCACGCTGCGCCAGTTGGTCACGCAGGGACTGGTTCTCTTCTCGCAGATGAATACGTTCTTCTTCGATCGTCATACTCTTACTTTACTGGGTTTGTCGACGTTTGGCAAGCCTCTACTGACCTGAGTTGTTACAGGCCACCTTGGGTAATGTACTTTTCCATCCAAAGTCTGCTAGCAGCGTGGTTTCCATCTTGATGCTGCAAAGAACTGACCCAGACACTGGCATCCACAACTACTTTTTTATCCATTATAGCTCGCGTCTCACATCATGCACGGCATCAACAGCATCCATATCACCTTTCCAATGTTCTCCAATTTGGGTTGCTAATCGATCTATATCTGCCCAAAATATATGACTATCTTTTTCTGGTGCTTTGGCTGGCTCTGATTTATTTGCCGGTACAAAACGTGCAATAACTTCATTGAGGCTTGTAACCTCGATAGTTTCGCCTTCTTTTACTAAACGTAATAGCTCAGCAATACGCTCTTTTAACTCTCGTATCTCAAGCAACTCATTTACATCAACTGATCTCAAGGTCTTCCTCCTTCCTACAGTCTATTGTGATTAAAGTGTAACAGGTCTTCCCCTCTTTTTCAATCATTATTACACCTGAGCTTTCAAGCCTACTTAAGGCTCAGCAGAGAAAAAATTCCCCTTGACAAGCCCAGTGCATAAACCTGATACTACTTGTACTACTACTTGCCTCACAGTTTATAGGAAACAATAAAGGGGTACCGCATGTTTGACAAAAGCAAGGTCGGCCAGAGCTTCCCCCCGTTCACCATCGAGGTTGAGCGGGGCAAGATTCGCGAATTGGCCCTCGCCGTTGGTGACGATAACCCGATCTATCAGAGCCGTGAAGCCGCACAGGCGGCTGGTTATGAAGATGTGCCGCTTTTCCCCACCTCTCCCACCACGTTTACGTTTTGGGGTAACACTAAAATGTTTAGCCAACTCGTCAGTATGGGCGTTAACGTCATGCGCATCCTGCATGGCGAAGAAGAATATGAATACCTGAATCCCATTCATCCGGGCGATACCTTGACTGGTGTTATGACGCTGATCGATGGGAAAACACGCTCTGGTGCCGGCGGCTCCTCCATGGATATTTTGACCGTCGAGGTGCGCTATACCAACCAGCACGGTCAACCTGTCTTAAATGCGCGTGAAGTGATTATCGTACGTGAATAGCTTTTCAGGAGGTATCAGATGACAACAAATACTTCGGCACCCGTTAAAGTGTACTATGAAGATGTGCAGGTTGGCGATACTGTGCCAAAGCTGATCACGTCTTCGGTCTCACATCTGCAACTGGTGCGCTACGCTGGGGCGTCCGGCGACTTCAATCCGTTGCATACCGATCCCAAAATTGGCGAGATGATTGGCACCGGCGGTATCATCGCTCATGGTATGCTCATGATGGGCTTTGTGGGGCAGATGTTAAGCGATTATGTTGGCCCAACGGCTCTGCGCAAATTTGATGTGCGCTTCAAAGGCATGACACACTTGGATGATGTCATTACCTGCACTGGCACCATCACCGAGAAATACGAGGTGGATGGCGAGGCTCGCATCGCTGGCAAGGTGCAAGCCGCCGATCAAAATGGCGACCTGAAAGTTAGTGGGACATTTGTGGCGGCAGTGTCGCAGCGCAGTTAGGTGCCGATTGACGAAGCTTAGCGAAGCTAGCAGAAAAAAGGGAGACAAGGGTAATCATGGGTATGTTAGATGGCAAAGTAGCCATTATCACCGGTTCGGGGCGCGGCATTGGTTCTGCCGCCGCCCGCCTGTTCGCGGCAGAGGGAGCCGCAGTGGTGGTCAGTGATCTCGATCCCAACCCGGCGGAGGAGACTGCCGGAGCCATTCGCGACGCCGGCGGCAAAGCGATGGTTGTCGCGGGCGACGTTACCAGCGAGGCGTTTCCGGCGCAGTTGATCAACGCGACGCTCGATAACTTTGGCGGCATTGACATCATTGTCAATAATGCTGGCTATACCTGGGACGGTGTCATTCACAAGATGACCGATAAGCAGTGGTATGCCATGATAGATGTTCACACCACCGCCCCTTTCCGCATTTTGCGCGAGGCCGCGACCTTCATCCGCGAGGCTGCCAAGAAAGAGATAGCCACCAACGGTCACGCTAACGCGCGCAAAGTGGTCAACGTCTCCTCTGTCTCTGGCGTCTATGGCAATGCTGGGCAGGTGAACTACTCCACCGCCAAGGCTGGTATTACCGGTCTGACCAAGACATTGGCCAAAGAATGGGGGCAGTTCAACGTGCAGGTGAATTGCGTCTGCTACGGCTTCATCGAAACACGTCTGACCGCCGCCAAGGAGAGTGCGGAGAAAGTAGAGCGCGACGGCGAGGAGATCGCCCTCGGCGTTCCCAGCCAGATGCGCCAGATGGCTCCGATGCTCATTCCCCTGGGACGGCCTGGCACACCTGAAGAGGCCGCGGGTCCCATGCTCTTCCTCGCCTCACCGCTCTCCAACTACGTCTCTGGCCATATCCTGGAGATCACCGGAGGGCGAGCCATCTAGCTTTCGCTGACTGGGCCTGATACGCATCGAGCTAAGGACACGAGGAGCGTCTATGATAGCACCGTAGGGCGCGATTTATCGCCGCCACTGCCGCACCCTGTCCGGGGGACAGGTAATAATCGGCCCGTGTTAACCGTTGATGCGTATTTGGTTGTGTTGCTCGGCCCCAACAAAAGGTATATTCAATGTTGCAAGAGAACGAAATCCGCACCTTAAAGTGCCTATTGCCGAAGGGCCAGGTTTTCACTGACGCTGCCTCACTGATCAGTTATGAGGTTGATGCTGGAATGGATCGCGGTAGACCGGAAGGAGTAGTCTTTCCACATACTGCCGCGGACGTGGTAGAGATCGTGCAGTGGGCTGCGACCAATGGCATTCCCCTGGTTGCTCGTGGGGCGGGTACCGGACTCTCCGGTGGTGCTGTCGCGGAGCGCGGTGGCATCATCGTCGAATTCTCGCGCATGAATCATATCCTCTCGATCGATGAGCATGGGCGCAGTGCCGTGGTTGAACCTGGCTTGATTAATCTATCGCTCGATGAGCAGGTCAAGCAGAAAGGCCTGTATTTTCCACCTGATCCAGCAAGTCAACGCGCCTCAACCATTGGTGGCAACGTCGCGGAAAACTCCGGTGGGCCACACTGCTTCAAATACGGTGTTACCACGAATTATGTGACTGGCATGCGCGTGGTGCTCGCCGATGGGCGTTTCGTGCAGGTTGGTGGTGCGGCATTGGACTATCCAGGCTATGATCTCACTGGCCTCATCACTGGTAGCGAAGGTATGCTGGCCCTTATGACTGCCATAGATGTGCGCTTAGTACGTAACCCGCCCGCGATCAAGACCATGTTGGCTGTCTTTGATTCGGTGGAACAGGCGGGTACGGCGGTTTCAGCCATCATTGCCGCTGGCCTGGTGCCAGCGACGATGGAGATGATGGACCAGAAAATCATTCGCATCGTCGAAGAATTTGCCCACGCGGGTCTGCCCATCGAGGCCGAGGCCATTCTGATTATCGAGGTCGATGGCTATGCCGCCAGCCTGGACAGCCAGATTGACGAAATCGCCAGCATTTTGCTGACGCGTGGCGGACGCGATCTGCGTATCGCTCGCACGGAGGAGGAGCGCAATCAGATCTGGTTTGCTCGCAAGAGTGCCGCCGGAGCGGTCACGCGCCTGACTCCGTCCTACTATACAGTAGATATTACCGTGCCGCGTAGTCGTTTGGTGGAGACGTTGAGCGAGGTCAACGCCATCTGTGACCGCTACGACTTACGCGTAGGGTATGTCTTTCACGCCGGTGATGGCAACCTGCATCCGCTCGTTTTGATAGCGGATAATCAGGACAAAGCCTTAATGCAGCGAGTACATGAGGCTGGTCGCGAGATGGTAGAACTGGCTGTTAGCAAAGGGGGCAGCCTGAGTGGTGAACATGGTGTTGGTATCGAGAAACGTGTCTATATGTCCTTGATGCACAATGCCGACGAGTTAGCCGCCATGCTGGATATCAAGCGAGCGTTCGACCCCCATGCCTTGCTCAATCCAGGGAAAATCTTTCCCACGCCACCACCAAATGATGAAGAGTATAGATATAGACAGAAGGTTGGTCATGGAAAACTACCCACCAGCAAACTCTTCACGCCAGCTAGTGCCGAGGAGGCTGCGCTGGGACTGGTCGCGCTGGCCGAGGCAAAACAAAGGGTATACATTCGTGGTTCTGCCGAGGTAGAGGATGCCAGGGATGCAGATATAGTCCTGAATACAACTGCACTGCAAGGCGTCAAAACCTATGCACCGGATGATCTCTATATCACCGTTGGGGCTGGCGCCATGTTATCAGACGTGCAATCTTTCCTTGCTCCCGATCACAAACAGGTGCCGTTAGTCTCGCCCTGGGCGACGGCTACCATCGGTGGGCTGATCGCCGCCAATGTGAACGCGCCACAACGTATGCGTTATGGGGCGATCCGTGATCTTGTCTTATATGCTACTGTAGTGTTGGCCGATGGGCGAGTACTGCGCACGGGACGGCCTGTCATCAAAAATGTCGCGGGTTTTGATCTAACCAAGGCGTTTGTTGGCTCCTATGGCACACTCGGCCTGATTACGGATGTGACGCTCAAACTCATAATTCAGCCGCGCACACGTCGCACCCTGTTGTTTCCCGTGGAAAATCTGGGGCAAGGACTGGTGCTGGCGCGAAAATTGCTGCGCGTGGCCTTGGTTGCCTCTGCTATTGTGCTCTGCAAAGGTACTGTTGAAGGGATGCAGGGCACAGATGCTGCTTATACGCTGGCCTATAGTGTCGAAGGCACGCTGGCGGATGTAGAGACCGAGTTATCCGTTGTGCGCCAAACAGCGCGCACAATGGGTGTTTCGGTGCCAAACGAGGTTGAAGCACCCTCTGGCAGCGATCTCTGGGCGGCGATGTCGGGAAATACAGCAGGAATGGTGTCAGTACGGGTCGGTATTCCCGCCAAAGACCTGGCTGCATATATGAACGATCAGGCCGCTCTATTGCATACGGGTACGTTTCTGGCAGATATGGGTAACGGCCTACTCTATGCGATGCTACCTCTCCATGACGTACAAGAGGCCGCGAGCTGGCTGGAACGATTACGCCGCGCAGCTCTGGCTCTCGATGGTTACGCGCTGGTCATGGACATGCCTAAAATGCCTGAAATGCCTTCGGACTGGTATCATTCACTGGATAGGTGGGGCTATCAGCCACAGGCTATGGACGTGATGCAACGCCTGAAAGCGCAGTGGGATGCACAGGGTATCTTCCCTGACTTCCCTGACGCCCACAAGGGACGTCACTACATGTAGTGACGTCCCTTGTGGGCGTCAGGGAAGGGGCATTCCTCTAAACCTGTTCCAGCCACTTTTTTGCTGCTTTGGCATTTTGTGGCCTCATAGCGGGATCGTGAGATACCATTCTGCTCAGCAAGTCGCGCGCATCGGCAGAAAGCCCTGTCTTCTCTAGCTGTGAGAGTTCGAGTATTTCGTCTGGCTCCGGTCGTACTGCCATGTCGTACCAGATAGCTCCCACAGCATAGAGGTCCGAACGGCCATCGGCTGCTCGCGCATTCACCAGCAATTCAGGAGCCATATAACGATTGATTTTCCAGGGCGCTGGTTTATCGGTCATGGTCAGCGTTTTAGAGAAATTGGGTACGCGCGCAAAATCGAAATCGCCTAGTTTGACCGTGCCATCGTTTGCCAGGTAGAGACAGGCAGGGTGAAGGTTTCGATGCAAGATGTTTTTATCATGACAATACTCCAGCGCTGTCAGGACAGAGTTCAGGATGCGCACTTGTTCCGGCCAAAGTATGGGTGGGCCATACAAACGTTCGCGTAACGTGATGCTGATGCCTTTCGTCCATTCTAGGAGCAACCAGTAGATGTCATTGCTGTCGCGATCGGGTTGGTAATCATAGACCTGTAAGATGTTGGGGTGTTGTTCCATTTTGCTTAAGGCCTGCATATCACGCTGGAACCGTTCGATAGCCTCGTAACGCTCATCGGTAGAGACGACCAGCTCGTGATATTTCTTGGCAAGGGCATAACGCCCAGGAATGGTCACATGTTCTGCCTGGTACATGTGGAAAACGCCGCTTTCACTCTCGCCCAGATCGTTCTTTATGCGATACGACGTACCAATAATTTCTCGTCCCGGATTCACCTTGAGCGGTAAAAGCATATCGACAATAGCATGGATAGTTGTCATATGCAGTGCTTTATTTCTGGCTCTGTTAAAGAGAAAGTTTTCGCCGCTTAAAGCGCGAAGCAGGCGACTGTCCAGGTGAAAGACTCTATTTACGCGCGGCTCTCTACTTTGTACGTCATCGGTATTGCGCAAGGTTGCATTCATCTGCGATAGGACCACAAAGCCCACAACGCTCGTACTCGCATAGCCAATGTTTTCTAGCACACTATGCAAAGCTTTTGCTTTCGTCTCTATACTGGTCAGGGGACTGTGTAGTACAAACCTATCATCTTCACGTCGCCAGTCGTTTTGATCAATATCAATAGAGCCGTGCCAGTTCTTGACCTCCAAGAGCCAAACGCCGCGCTCGTTGAAGAGAACGAGGTCAATTTCCAGCGTGCCATTCCCTGACGGAAGATGATAGTTGGTCAATAGGATTCCATCAATATCAGCCAAATGTTGCAAAAGAAAATTGCGCGTGACCTGCTCTCCGGCGTTACTATTGGGGGCGCAAGAAATGTGAATAAGAGCCATAGCTGCTACTCCATACACATCTATAAATATAAAACAGTAAAATACCGTCACGTCGTTGTTTCAGGTTCTGTATGTATAAGTGTAGACGGTTACTAGAGGTTAGTCAAGCAGTTCTGGAACCAGGGTTCGCCAAAACGAAACGCGCCATACAGCAGTAGATTAGGTTCACCGGTGGCGGTGATGTTGCCGTGGTTGTTGAACAAAAAATCTTGTAGACTTTCCGCGCTAACATGGAGGGCGAGCAGGTGTTGGATTTCGTCATCCTCAGGAATACGGGTATGCACCTCGGCGAGCGTGATGTTGAGGCGAGTGCAGAAGCAGAGTTCGCCATGTGGGTGGGTGGTGTCATAGACGGCACCAAGACAATATTCTGCGCGGAAGTCTTGTGCCGTGATGCCAGTCTCCTCGCGCAGTTCGCGGCGCATGGCGGCAAACGGGTCGGGTTGGCCTATGGCATCGCTGTCGCGACCCTGTTCAAAAAAACCAGCGATGACATGAAAGCGTCCCAGGTGCATGGAGGTTTTCTGACGCCGTTCGTAGAGGATATACCCGTCCGTTGTTTCCACCACGGAGCAGACAGCCAGGGCGTTGCCCAGTTCCTGTCGTGCGCGTCCAGCGGCAAATTCCGGTGCCCTTGTGGTTAAATATTCTTTAAAGCTCGTATTCCCCATCACCAGATGGAGTTTCCCATCAGCCTGTGCTTCCGCGTGAATAAGGCGAAAGAGCTGCGAGTCGTACAGGGGAAAGTTCTGCGCTTTCGCCTCAGCCAATCTCTCCTGCCACGTCACATCCATCCACTGCTGAATAGCCGCCGTAACAGGCATCCTCAAAGCCGGATCATAGCGAATGTCAAGCTGATCCGGACGGTAAAGGCCACGAGCCAGTATTTCAAATTCAAGCATAGTAATATTGTACCTCATGGGGGGGTGAGGTGTTATAATAGTTGGGCCGGATGCCCACCAGGGGCGTATAGAAGCTATACAAGAAAGCGAGTAAGCGACATGGCTAGAACACCACTTCAAATCATTCAGCACTACATCGATCAGTTTGAACAAGACTTAACCATGCCAGAGGTTCGGCAAGACGCCGCACGAAAAGCAAGCTTGGAAGCGCAAATTCATCTGCTCGAAACAATTATCGTAGACTTTGAATTAGAGGCAGAAAAGGATGAGCAAGCATCGATGTCTGTTGGACCGGAGATCGTGGAGGATGAGGTATGAGCGATCAAGCCGATATCAGCACCAGCACCTTGAGAGTGCCAGGGATACAGCCTTGAGAGAAGCAATACAGAAAAGCGAGTGAGTGACATGACCGATGAAGAGATGACTATAGTCTACGGAACCGCCGCGTCAAGGGCAGAGCACAAGCGCGGAGATCGCGTAAGATATACCGACCCTGAGTTTCCTAACGCTACGGGCGTTATTGTATGGATCGCCGCCGCCGCTAATGCAAGGCCGATGCAGTATATTGTCGAGACCGAGCACAGGTCTGGGATGCTGGATTTCATATCACCTGGCGACGTGATCGAGGTCTTGAATGCACAGTCATCACTTGATCAGGCACAGCTCCTGGAGATCGCGAACACGGCGATAGCGCAAAGCCGAGTCGAGAAGTGGACAGAGGAAAAAACAAGACGCGTCGCTATTGCTGCCTGCGTGCGCTTTGTCGAGAAACATGGCAGAATGAGCGATCAGACGCAGATAGCTATCGCGGTAATTGTGGAAGAGGCGCTGTATGCAGCGCCTACAACTGTCCGCTGCCCCTATTGCCGTCAAATACACTATACCCAACATGTCGAACGGTGCCCTCTGCGCTCATAGCAGTGTGATATATGCGAACGATAATTATAACGCTTTGTGCTAGTTAATTGAACGGTGATGCCAGAGTTAGAGCCAGTAAAGCAGGCTACAATAGCTCCCTATCAAGTAGATTACTCATCAATAACGGTACTTTGTGCTCAAATCGAGGCGAAAACCCTTGTTGTAGTTGGCTCTAACTAGCACAAAGTGTGACCTTCTCACAACTCGTGAGAAAAACGGCACGCTGCAAAGGACGCCCTCAGTGCCCTCTGCAGCGTGCCGTTTTTCCTGGCTACTCGTCCTGCGTACCGAGAGCGATTGGCTCATCATGTCCGGAATATTTGCGGACAAATCCCCTGGCTCGCTCAGTCCGCTGCCTCTCGCTCCACTCCACGCGCCTCTTGATGCCACGCATCATCTTTCTCACCAGCAAAAAATCGATGGGCCAGAAGAATGGGCGCGTCAGCACGCGGAACAGGCGTGGCCCGTAGTTGACCCGCGTCCGCAGAATCAGCCGCGTCATATTGGTATCTACTGCACTGAGGATGAACACCCAGCTAAACTCACCCTGAATATTCACGTTGGGATTGTCGCGCACAAAACTCGGCACGAGGTAGCCTACATGCGAGTCGGAATAGAGAGCGAGCACCTGATTCTCCTCTAGGGCCGCGACGGTGAAGAAAGCCGTACCTGCTGGCCCATCGAGCATGAGATCCCCGACCTTCAGGCCCTGCAACTCCTTGATGATGCGATCAGCACTTGGCTCAGCGCGGAGCGAGTAGCCGGTCTGCTCAGTGCTGGGTAGAAAGGACCAGAGTATCTTCTCAGCCCAGCCATCCCACCATTCGGGATCGCCGTACCAACCGCCGCGATCCATGCCCATCTGTACCAGCCACGGCCATACCTCTGCGGTGCTAGCCTTGATCGTGATGGCGTGGGTCGTTTCTATCATGGGATGTGGTATCAACGCATCTCCCGGTAGTGGTTGACACACTTCGCCATCAGTTGCCCCCCAACGGCGTCCCAGGCGACGTAGCAGTAACGCAACAGATGCCGTAGCGAATAGCCCTTGAAACAATAGCTTGTTTCTCATAGCACAGTCTTTCCTTTCTCAGACTGAGTAGCTCATCTCAATGCTCGAACATATCATTACAGTACGTCCCATTACACTACTTCCTGACACAGATAACCACCTCCATACAATGTACAATGCGGACTTCACGATATCGTCACATCCACAAGCTGTAAGCACACAAACGCGTCACCAATTCACATGTGTAGGTGCTTACAAGAGAGTGTGACTGTCTTGTGATATGAGATGACCGTTTCGTGAGGTTCTCGTGAAAAGGTAATGGTATACTCCTGCATAGTATGCAAGGCGATAGCCATGCCCGAATAGCATAGATAAATCACGGTCGACAAGAGCAATTATTTCGAAAGAGCGCTTCATTATCCTCCTCCACACGCGAGAGCGAAACTGGCCAAAAACGGGAAGCACTTCAATGGCGACTCGACAATGTGCGACGAGAGGAGAGCAATGATAGCAGGAGGTCGCGAAAACCATGGCAAATGCAAACATCTCTCCTCAATCCCGGCCTCGGCGCTATGCGGATGTGGCACTGTTGCAGGCTGGGATTGAGGCCTACAATGCCGAGCAACGAATGGAGCAGGCTGAGTTCTATGCCAGTGCAGCCCGTGGACGGCCCAGGATACGCCAGGAGACGAAGCTCCCCATTGACCTCCTCTATCTCGGACAGCGCTATCGCCTCAGGATTGCTCGCCAACGGCCTCAACACTATCGAGTGATTATCGATGCGCAAAGCATCGATGTGCGAGTCGCGCAACTAGGGCCATTTCGCAGCCGGATTACCTGCTTCGGACAACGTTATCGCGCACTCTCGTTTCGAGAGGGGCTTGACCATTATGTAGAGGTCAAGGGCATTCCTCACCGGATCACGCACACGCAAGGAGGTATTGTCAGAAGTCCTGTGCCAGCAGTCGTGGTCTCAGTGACGGTGGCTCCAGGCGATTCTGTAGAGTTAGGGACTCGCCTCGCCATTGTCGAAACGATGAAAATGGAAATGGCGATTACCGCTCCGTTTGCTGGTCGTGTAGGGCGGCTGTTCGTGATCAATAATGTCCAGGTCGACGCGGGAGCACCTCTTGTACATTTAGAACCCTTTCCCAGCGACGACAGGCCGACTGCTACCAAACGCGTTCGGTTCGGCAATAGCCAGGCAGACACCCTCCATGGGCGAACACAAGGTCCTCCACCCTTGGAGGCCCTGCGTTGCCAAATGCTTGGATATGACGTTGATCCAGATGAATTTGGGCAGATCCTTCTTGAGGTAAAAGCGGCCTTGCGCACAGTGGCACCGGACGACAAGGAACTGCTACGAGGCGAGCACCAGATACTTGCGCTGTTCGCCGACATTTGCTCGTTGTTCCGTCGCGAACTCGACCCTGCTGAGGCAAACATGCAGAGCGAGCAGGTACATAGCTCCGGACAGGACCTACTCACCTACCTTCGCTTTCGCAATAACCTTTCCTCCACGCAGGATTCCGTTGGAGAGCGGCTGCCAATCACGTTTCTAGAAAACTTACAACGTGTACTTGCACACTATGGCGTCAAAAGCCTGGATGCTTCGCCAGAACTCGATGAGAGCCTGCTCCTGCTGTATAAGTCGCATTCGCGTGTTTCTCAACAACTGGCTGCGATCATTGCCATCCTTGAGCGCCGTCTAGAGTACGTCGAGACGCTGGCATTTTCCGCCACTGAAGCAATGCATACCCTTCTTGATCGACTACTACAGGCGACGCAAGGGCGCTACCCGGCTATCAACGATCTCGCACGCGAGGTTCGCTTCCGTTACTTCGATCAGCCCTTGTTCGAGCAGGCCAGGAACAAGGTCTACGATGAGGTGCTGGCACATCTTGCATACCTGGATGAACATCCTCCTGCTGCCGTTCGCGCTGAACAGCTTCGTCTACTGGTAGCTTGCCCGCAGCCTTTACAGAACCTGCTTTCGAGTCGCTTCTCCGAGGCGGACGAAGAGATGCGGTTGCTCATGCTCGAGGTGCTCACACGCCGCTACTATCGTATCCGCTGGCTAGAGGATTTCGATTGCATCACGAGAGATGGGCAACCCTTCGCTAAGGCAAGCTACGAGTATGAGGGCACGCACATCACCTGTGTGACGACCTTTGCCCGCTATGAAGACCTCGGCGCGGCAATGATCGCCATGTCCCGCGCAGTTCAGCAGGTGCCGCTTGAGCACGATGTGGTGGTCGATTTCTATCTCTGGCACGCTACTCCACTGGACAACGCCGAGACAACGGAGCAGGAAATACGTCCCATCCTCAATCAGATGGAATTCGCCCGCCTGCGACGCATCGTCGTTGCTGTGAGTGCTCCGGGCCATGGCCTGGGTATCGCAAGCACCCAGCACTTCACCTATCGGCCAGGCGAGCACGGCTACTATGAAGAGCGGCTCTATCGCGGGCTTCACCCCATGATGGGCAAGAGACTGCACATATGGCGGCTGGCAAACTTCGAAATTGAACGGCTCCCTTCGGCAGAGGACGTGTATTTATTCCATGGGATCGCCCATGACAATCCAAAGGACGAGCGGCTCTTCGCTCTCGCCGAGGTTCGTGATGTGACACCGCTGCAGGACAAATCAGGCAGGATTGTCCAGATTCCTCACCTCGAACGCATGTTGATGGAGGCACTCGATAGCATCCGCCAGTACCAGGCTCGACTGCCTGGAGACAGGCACCTGGTATGGAACCGCGTCCTGCTCTACGTCTGGTCGCCACTCAGTCTGCATGCAGAAGCGTTCCTGGAGATAATGCGGAAACTCTGGCCTGCCACCGAAGGACTTGGCTTGGAGCGAATCGTCATACATGTGAAGCTGCCAGAACCCGGGACTGGCGAGCCGCAAGCCTGCATGTTACATATCTCAAATCCAGGCGGTCGCGAACTTGTGCTCAGAGTGAGTCCACCGATTGAAACGCCTATCGCAGCACTGAGTGAGTATCGTCAAAAGGTCGTGCAATTGCGCCAGCGTGGGCTAGTCTATCCTTATGAACTGATCGAAATGCTCACCCCGGCGCCTGAGGGCATACGCACCCAGATACCGCCGGGCAACTTCACTGAGTACGACCTGGACGAGACCAACCAATTGGTGCCTGTGGATCGTCCCTATGGGAAGAATCGGTCGGGGATCGTGGCTGGAGTCATCTCCAACTACACGCCCAAGAATGCTGAAGGGATGATGCGAATTATCCTTCTCGGTGATCCAAGCCGTAGCCTTGGCTCGGTTGCAGAGCCTGAATGTCGGCGTATCATCGAGGCGATCAACCTTGCCGAACGCCTGCAGGTGCCACTTGAATGGTTCACCGTTTCGGCTGGTGCAAAAATCTCTATGGAGAGTGGTACAGAGAACATGGATTGGGTTGCTAGAGCTCTGCGCCGCATCATTGAATTCACACAGGCTGGTGGCGAAATCAATGTTATCGTTAACAGCATCAACGTTGGCGCTCAGCCGTACTGGAACGCCGAAGCTACCATGCTCATGCATACGCGAGGGATCCTTATCATGACTCCCAATGGGGCGATGGTGTTGACGGGCAAGCAGTCCCTCGACTACTCCGGTGGTGTTTCAGCGGAGGATAACTATGGTATCGGCGGCTATGAAGGCGTAATGGGACCGAACGGTCAGGCGCAGTATTTTGCGCCTGACCTGAGTGCTGCCTGCCACATTCTGCTGCGCCACTACGATCACACGTATGTCGTGCCAGGTGAGCGCTTTCCACGCCGTGCGCAGACCAGCGATCCAACGACGCGCAATGTCTGCAATTTCCCCTACACCAGCACGCGTCCCGAGGAGAGTGATCTCACCTGTATCGGCGACCTGTTCTCTGACGAGAAGAATGTCAATCGCAAGCGGGCTTTCGATATCCGCACGGTGATGACCTCTCTGATCGATGCCGATTCCCAGCCACTCGAGCGTTGGAGCGACATGCGCGATGCAGCCGCTGTGGTTGTATGGGATGCGCATATTGGCGGTTATCCAGTAGCCTTGCTTGGTATCGAGTCCCGGCCTATTCCTCGGCATGGCTATGTACCAGGTGACGGACCAGAGCAATGGACAGCAGCTACCTTGTTCCCAATGTCTGCGAAGAAGGCGGCGCGCGCAATTAACTCGGCAAGCGGTAACAGGCCCGTGGTAGGGATCATCAATCTTTCAGGATTCGATGGCTCACCGGAGACGCTCCGCCATTGCGAACTAGAGTACGGGGCTGAGATTGGCCGGGCAATCACCAACTTTAAAGGACCACTTATCTTGTGCGTCGTCTCGCGCTACCACGGCGGCTCTTTCGTCGTCTTCTCAAAGGCATTGAACGAGAATCTTGAGGTAGTTGCGGTGGAGGGATCATACGCTTCGATTATCGGTGGAGTTCCGGCAGCGGTAGTCGTCTTTGCGCATGAAGTCGAGAAGCGGACGAAGGCTGATCCTCGTGTGAAGGACGTTCAGGAGCAGCTTCTACAGGCAAATCATGCGCAGTTGGCTGTGCTGCAACTGCAGTTGAGCGAGGTGACGGTGACAGTGCGTTCCGAAAAGGTAGGCGAGGTAGCGAGTGAGTTCGACCATATTCATACTGTACAACGGGCTCAGCGAGTCGGTTCCATTGACCATGTGATCCAACCAGCAGCACTGCGCCCCTATCTCATCGAGGCGTTGGAACGAGGAATTCAGCGAGAATTGCAACATATCACCATGCAGGATGCATAGATGGAGCGTTGGGCTTGGCTCCTTCCTCAGGGCATGTCTTACTCTGTTATTCGCTCCCATGCTTGATCCTACATGTCATTTCCGACACATACCTGGAGATTTTCGCGCCAATAGTCACTTAACTAACTGGCAATGATCTCTGGTGAAGGAAAAAGACTACCCACTCACTCCCACTCAATAGTCGCTGGCGGCTTCGAAGTAATATCATACACGACGCGATTCACGGCTGATACCTCGTTGACGATGCGATTGGAGATGCGCCCCAACAGGTCGGGTGCAAGTCGTGCCCAATCAGCCGTCATGAAGTCTCCGGTAGTGACGGCACGCACCGCCACGACGTTGGCATAGGTGCGACCATCGCCCATGACGCCCACGCTCTGCAGAGGAGTCAGCACGGCAAAGGCTTGTCCCAATTCGCGATAGATGCCGGCGCGGCGAAGCTCCTCGATGACGATGGTATCTGCCGCTCGCAATGTTGCCAGGCGTGTCTCATCAACGGCTCCAATGATGCGAATAGCCAGACCAGGGCCGGGGAAGGGATGACGCCAGACCCACTCTTCTGGCAGACCAAGAGCCAGGCCCAACTCGCGCACTTCGTCTTTGAAGAGTGTGCGCAGGGGCTCGACCAGCTTGAAGGTCATATCTTCCGGCAAGCCACCAACGTTGTGATGCGTCTTGATGCGTGTCGCGGTAGAGGCAGTATCGTGGCTGGTACTCTCGATCACATCGGGGTAGAGTGTGCCTTGTGCCAGGAAGGAAATCGGCCCACCCTCTTGTTGCAGGTGGAGCGCCTCTTCCTCAAAGACGCGAATAAACTCCGTACCGATGATTTTGCGCTTCTGCTCCGGATCGATAACGTCCGCGAGACGGCTTAGAAAGCGTTGTCGTGCATCCACTACCACCAGTGGAATGTGCAAATGGCTTGCGAAGGTATCGACAACCTGTTCGCGTTCACCTGCACGCAAGCAACCAGTATCGACAAAAACACAGGTCAATTGATCGCCCACGGCCTTATGAACAAGCAGCGCTGCCACCGCCGAATCGACTCCACCGGAGAGACCACAAATGACGCGCTCCTGCCCCACACGTTGCCGAATCTGCTCAACGGCCTCGTCTATCACCGAATTTGCCGTCCAATCGGGCGTGCAGCCACAGATACGGAAGAGGAAATTGCGAATGATCTCTTTGCCCTGCGGGGTGTGCGTCACCTCTGGATGGAATTGCAAACCAACCATGCCCTCCGCATTGGCAATCGCGGCAACGGGAGTACTTTCGGTACAAGCCAGCGTGACAAAGCCCTCTGGCAAGGCATCGACACTATCGCCATGGCTCATCCATACGGGGAGACGCAATGGTGCAACAGCGACGGGCGAGGCCAAAGGGTCGGTCTGTGCAGGGGAAACGGCAATGCCCTCGAAAATACGAAAGGCCTGTGTTGTATTCGCGCTGGCAGGCAGCACCTCGACAATCGATGGGCCGTACTCACGTTGCCCGTGCCAGAGAGCAACATGCCCACCAAGCTGGTGTGCCAGCAAATGCATACCGTAACAGATGCCCAACACGGGCAAGCCACTCTGTAAAATAGCCGGATCGCAGGATGGTGCCTGCTCATCATAAACACTGGCTGGCCCACCAGAGAGAATAAAGCCCCGGATATCCAAGTGCTCATTCTGTTGTAACTGCGCTAAGGTAGTCGTTGCCGGCACAAGTTCGCTATAGACATGGCATTCACGCACGCGACGGGTGATCAGCCGACTGTATTGAGAGCCAAAATCAAGCACAATGATCGCCTGTCGGCGTTCCAAGGACTGCATGTTTTCCCTTTCTGGGCGCAAATACCACGGTGATGGCCTTACGTCTTTAACCGCGTGGCCCACCCGCCACGTAGATAATCTGGCCATTCACAAAACTGGCCTCGTCCGAACACAAGAAACAAATCACATTAGCTACGTCGCGCGGCTGACCAACGCGACGAACTGGTATCGTTTTCGAGGCCTCTGCAATAATTGCGTCGGGGTCAACCCCTTGTCGACGCGCCGTTGAACGCGTCATCTCCGTATCAATGAAGCCAGGTGCAACGGCGTTGGCGGTAATACCGAATGGGCCGAGCTCAATAGCCAGTGTGCGCGTCAACCCCTGTAAACCTGCTTTGGCTGTAGAGTAGTTTGATTGACCGCGATTGCCCAGGGCAGAAGTGGAAGAGAGCGAGACGATACGTCCATATTTTTGCTCTACCATGTACTTTTGCGCGGCCCGGCTACACAGAAATGCGCCCTTGAGATGTACTCCCATGACCGTATCCCAGTCGCTTTCCGACATCTTGAAAAGCAAATTGTCGCGCAACACACCAGCGTTATTGACAAGGATGTCCAGGCGTCCAAAATGGCTCACCGTTTGATCGATAGCAGCCTGCACCTTCGCACTGTCAGACACATCGCAAGATACTACCAGACCCTCGGAGCCAATCCGCTCCAGTTCCGCCGCAACTTGCTTACTGCCTTCTGTATCCACATCTGCCAGCGCAACGCGAGCACCTTCTTCAGCCATGCGCAGGGCCGTCGCGGCCCCAATGCCTCTACCCGCTCCAGTGACAAAGGCAATACGCCCTTCAAGTCGTCCCATTAAACATCGCTCCTTTACTGCAAGTGGCTGCTGACCCCATCAGCCTATCGACAATGATACTTGAGTATATCACATGACTCAGGTAGCGATGCTGCAGCATACTTGCTTTAACCATAAACGAGGGGTACAATACTATTCTAACCCCAACACCCCTGTCGTAGGCTCTGAAAGGAGATCTGTCTGCCAATGAGCACGACAAAGATAGCCGCCGCCCTTTTCCAGTTGCAGCAACTGGACCTCGAACTCGAACGTCTGCTAGCCGAAAAGCAAGCAATCGCACAATCTCTCCAAGGCAATGCCACGTTGCAGAAACTACGCACGGAACATACTCGCGCGCAGCAGCAACTGCACTCTGGCTTGCAAGCGCAGAAAGAGGCCGAGTGGGCACTGGAAGAAGTGAGTCATCGTCTCGCCACACAAGAACAACGTCTCTATGGCGGAACGGTGCTTAATCCTAAGGAATTATCTACCTTACAACAAGAAGTACAACGTCTACGTGCCCAGCAGAGTCGGCAAGAGGATGTGGCCTTGGAGGTGATGGATGCAGCAGAGTCGCTGCAAGATCAGGTCCGCCAGAAAGCCGCCGCGTTGCAGCAAGCGGAAGAGCAGTGGCAGCTCGCCAGTGCCTCGATTATTGCACAGCGCGATACAGTAGAAACCCGGCAACAAGACGTACAAGTAAAACGTGCGCAACAAGCCGCCAGCATCGATGCCGTGTACATCACGCGCTATGACGCGATGCGGCGCACCAAACAAGGACGGGCCGTCTCAAAAGTGGAGCAAAGTTCCTGCCAATGGTGCCGCGTAATTTTGACCCCCAGCGAGCTACAACGCGTCCGCAGCAGCGATCAACTACAAACATGCTCCAACTGTGGACGCATTTTGTACTATGATCGGTAGGTTTATACCATATATGCAATTGAAGGGCAAGGAAGATGGTAGCCATACGGCTACCATCTTCCTTGCCCTTCAATTGCTAGCTTTTGTAGCCTAGCTGTCTGGCCTTTTCGTAGGCTTGTTGTGCTTCCGTTTTCCTGCCAAGCTGATCAAGCGTGGCACCTTTGCTTTGGAAGGCTATAGCGTCATTGGGATTGAGGCGAATGGCTTGCTCGTAGGTAGCCAGCGCTTCGCCATAGCGTCGGAGGTTATAGAGCGCGAGTCCTTTGCCATCGTAGAAGTCCGCGTCGTTGGGATCGAGGCGAATGGCTAGGTCATAAGCCGTTAGTGCTTCGGGGTAGCGCTGAAGGTTACGAAGAGCGTACCCTTTGTTGTAGTAGGCAATAGCATTATTTGGATCAAGGCGTAGGGCTTGCTCATAGGCGACCAATGCTTCTGCATAGCGTTGGAGGTTGCGCAGCGCAACCCCTTTACCATTGTAGTAGTTGGCATTGTTGGGGTCGAGACGAATGGCTTGGTCGTAGGCCTCCAACGCTTCTACATATTGTTGGAGGTTACGCAGTGCAATACCCTTGTTGTTGTAGGCAGTGGCATTGTTGGGATCGAGACGAATGGCTTGGTCGTAGGCAGCCAATTCTTCTCTATAGCGCTGGAGTCCACTGAGAGTGAGACCTTTACTATTGTAGTAGTCGGCATTATTAGGTGCGAGTCGAATGGCCTGCTCGTAGGCCGCCAGTGCTTCTACATAGCGTTTGAGACTGCGAAGGGCGAGACCTTTCCCATAGTAGTAGTCGGCATTGTTGGGGGCGAGTCGAATGGCCTGCTCGTAAGCCTCCAGTGCTTCTGCATAGCGCTGGAGGTTGCGCAGCGCTATGCCTTTGTTGTTGTAGGTATGGGCATTGTTGGGGTCGAAGCGCAGGGCTTGCTCGTAAGCGGCTAGTGCTTCTGCATAGCGTTGGAGGTTACGAAGCGCAATGCCTTTATTGTTGTAGGTAATGGCATTGTGAGGATCAAGCCGAATAGCCTGATCGTAGGCAGCTAATTCTTCTGCATAGCGCTGGAGACCACTGAGCGCGAGACCTTTACTATTGTAGAAGTCGGCATTGCCGGGGTCGAGGCGAATGGCCTGCTCAAAGGCCTCCAACGCTTCTGCAAATCGTTTGAGGTTGCGCAGAACAACCCCTTTACCACTGTAGAAGTCGGCATCGTTGGCATCAAGGCGAATGGCTTGCTCGTAGGCGGCTAGTGCTTCTCTATAGAGGTGGAGATTCCGCAGAGCCATGCCTTTGTTGTAGAAAGTAATGGCATTATTGGGATTGAGCTGAAGGGCTTGCTCGTAGACAGCCAATTCCTCCTTATACTGCTTGAGGCCACTGAGCGCGAGCCCCTTACCGTTGTAGAAGCCAGCATTGTTGGGATCGAGGTGAATGGCCTGATCGTAAGCGGCTAGTGCTTCCGCATAACGCTTAAGGTTGCGCAGAGTAATCCCTTTGCTATTATAGAAATCCGCGTCGTTGGGGTCGAGGCGAATGGCCTGGACATAGGCGGCAAGAGCTTCTGGGTAGCGTTTGAGGTTACGAAGGATAATCCCTTGGTTATAGAAAGTAATCGCATTGTTGGGATTGAGGCGAATGGCTTGCTCGTAGGCGGCAAGAGCTTCTGGGTAACGCTTGAGATCAAAGAGCGCTTTACCTTCTTTCATCCACTCTTGTGCAGATTTCTGCTCTACCTGCTGTGCCTCCTGTATTTGTAGTGTGCTGAGAAAGACACGGACATCACTATGGCGGTTGGCCCGGTCTTTGGCCATGGCAGTGAGAATAGCCTTTTCCAACTGTGAGGAGATAATTGGATTAGACTGTGAGGGGGCATCGGGTTCAACATGGGCATGTTGATAGTGGGCCGCGTAAATAGGTACCCCCTCTACTTCAAACGGTTTGCGTCCAGTGGCGAGTTCGTAGGCAATGCAGCCCAAGGAGTATTGATCGCTCTTGACGCTGACTTTGCCTTCAAACATTTCGGGTGCCATGTAGGCCGGGGTACCAGCATTTCCTACATCTCTGGTGTGGGCTGATGACAGGATGGCCGCTATGCCAAAATCGGCCAGCACAGCTTCACCTTTGGCGTTGAAAAGGATGTTGTCGGGCTTGAGGTCGCGATGCACGATGTTCTGTTGGTGGGCATAGTGCAGAGCTTCGCCGATCTGGTTGAGCAGTGTGATGGCTTCATCAATAGGAAAAGGCTGCCCAGGATTTTTGTCGAGACGGTCTTGCAGGGAGCCGTCTGGAGCGTATTCCATGACGATGTACGGGAGGTCTTCTTGCATGCCCGCATCGAGAATGGGCAATATATGGGGATGGGTGAGCACGTTGAGGAGTTGCGCTTCCTGAATAAAGCGTTCGCGCTCCTTGGGCGAGAAGAGGGAGGCGCGTAGCAACTTGATCGCCACCTGTGGTCTATTCGCGAAGAAAATATGTTGGGCCAAGTATACATCGCCGAAACCACCTCTACCCAGTGACCTGACGATGCGGTAACTGCCGCCAATCTGTTTGCCGCTATGCTTATTTTCGTCTCCTGCCATAACATACTCCCCTAGTACCCTGTTTCACTTCATGTGACGAGCAGGGATGCAAGGGACGGCAGTCCCTTGACTGGGTTCTAGGGCTGCGCCCTAGTTCTCTCCCTCTCCTCTGCCGCCGAAGGCGGCACGTCACATGAAGTGAAACAAAGCACTGGCTATATCTGCTATCCAATACAACTTGCAGTGTGTAGAGATGCACCTCTAGTATAACGGTGTTTACTGTGGTTTGGCAAGATGAGAAAAGCACTTGCACAGTGTTTGTGAATGATGGTCAGGGCGACCGCAAGGGTGCGCCCCTACTATACACGTAGAACGTGCCTCACAGGTATTGTAGTATAGTAGGGGCGACCCTCGCGGTCGCCCTGGTTGCTAAACGCTTGCTTGCACGCTGCACTTGACATCCATCCCGCTATCTTGTAATCTATAAGCAAGAGAAATGTTCGCATAAGTTCTGGATTTTCCAGTTAACGAGGAGGTGCAGGTCTATGAGAAAGCACGTCTATACACCACTTGTGCTTGTATGCACCCTGTCTACCCATCCGAGGGGTATGAGCTAACCTGCCAGTCTATAGCCTTTACGTCTGTGTGTAATCGCCCTGATTATACAGACGAACTTGAGCACATGAACCTGAAACTGGCATCCACCTCATGGTAGTATCCACCTCACTCCCTCCGCATGGTAGACCAACAACACAGATAGCGCAACCGCGTGACACCATGTTTTTTATTCTCCTGGAGGGAAAGCATTGATTAACGAGCCGGAAACACTTACCGGAGTAGTGCTCAATGGAGCACATGGCATTTATGATGTCCACACGGACAATGGCATTTTACGCTGCACATTACGTGGCAAACTCAAGAAAGCATTCGCACAGGCCCAGTCGTCCAAATCCATGGGCAAGCTGCGTCCACGTTTTGACAAAATTCTCGCCGAGACCACGCGTACCGAACGCATGGAACGACGGGATAGCAGCGAAACTCCTTTACCCGCACGTCTCTCGGTCGGCGACTATGTGAAGTTGCGCCGTCTGGATGCCACTACGGGTATGATCGAGGAAATTTTACCGCGCCAAAGTGCGCTGACACGCAAGGATAGCGGCTCGACCGCGAAAAAGGTTATTCAGCAGACGATGCTGGCTAACCTTGATCAGGTGGTGCTGGTCTTTGCTACGGCCCAACCCGAACCACACTTTAGCATGCTTGATCGTTACCTTGCCATCTGCGAGGGGGCAGAGATTCATCCGATCATCTGCCTGAACAAGGTTGACCTGCCGCACGAAGAACGTGTTGACTTGGCGGCTGAGCTATATACTCGGCTGGGCTATCTAGTGATCTGGACGAGTACGCATGGTAGCATAGGCATTGACCAATTGCGTGCTTTACTGAAAGACCACACCTCTCTCTTTACTGGTCCATCCGGCGTAGGTAAATCCTCGCTGGTGAACACGATTGAGACGGGGATGGCCATTCGCACTGGTCTGGTCAGTGACGTTACCGGCAAGGGCAAACACACCACCACCGGTTCGCAGCTCTATCCCTTATCGGGTGGTGGCTGGTTGGCCGATTCGGCGGGTATCCGTGCCCTGGCGGCATTGAATATTCCCCCGGACGAACTGCCACACTGCTTCGTCGAGTTTCGCCCCTACCTGGGCGAGTGTCTCTATTCCGATTGCCAGCATGTTGACGAAGAGGGTTGTGCCATCCTCCAGGCCGTCGACGATGGCGTCATCAACGAACGTCGCCACAAAAGCTACGTGCGTATGCTGACCGGGGAAGAGAGATAGTTGGCCAAAGGCCATTTTAAGTTAGCTTATCCAACTAAGCTGTTCAATTACACCAGTGCTATCTTTGGTAGTACTGGTGTAGTTCGCTCTCTGCAAGTAACCCATAAGAAATTCTTCTATCGTAGAAGGCCAAGCAACTTTATCTTCCTCCAATGCCAATCCTAACTTTTCAAATTCATGATCCGCTCTTAATAGCAGTGTTTGCGTATCTATAAGATTGAAAAGAGATACAAGATCAATACGTTGGAGCAGTTTCTTCGTAATAGGACGCTTCGCGTCAAGGAAAGCCACAGCGTTAATTAGGTCAAGGCAGAGTGGATTGTTGAGTAAGCTTGCTAGAAATACAGCATCCTGGACAGAGTAGCAAGGAATAAAATAACATGTATCGTCAAGCATAACGGGTTTTCCCTTAACGGGGCCAATAACCCTGAATCTCGGCTGTTTGTGAAAACCAGAAACGCTTACTTTATATGGCGCGAAGGAATAGTCACCAATGCCAAAGATAGCGAATGGTGGTTGATTCTCATAAATTGAAGATTTTCTCTGTTCCAATACTTTTATGTGGTTAGTAAGATAACTCCATAGGTGAGGAGCATGGTACTTCAAATGATACGTATCATCTCCTAATCGTCTCTGAGTTACTATGACTGTCCTCTTTAAGCCTATATCCAATCCATGGTAGATATCGGAGCCTTTAAGCAAAGGATAAACATACTCAGCTTCAACATGTACTGTCTCGCCATACTTATTTTTAAGCTTGCCTGTATTATCAAAGTTGAGTTCCATCACTGGAGCGGCATCATGTTTTAAGCCTTGCCGCCATACCAGTGGGCAAACTCCATCAATAGCAGATACCATGGTATACGTTTGAACATCAGCAACTAACTGTTTACCTACAATACCAAGGATAGATGCTGGCTGAGTTGTATGAAGATTTGGGTAAATAGGTGCTTTATATACACGCTCACCTGCTCCAATCTGTACGCAAAATAGACAAGCATCAACCGCTGCTCCAAACCATTTTTTCGCATCTATCATATACATAGATGCTTCTGTGATAGGTAGGTTCGTATCAAACGCAAATTGTAAGATGTTACGGGCTACAGCAGTTTTGCATAGCAGCGCAATAAATGGTTGCTCCTCTACAAGTTCCTGCATAAGTTTGAGCCAGATATGCTCAGCTATATCAAAGTTTGATCCACCAGTGCGTGCCTCCATACCTTTTAGTTTTTTAATATTTGTTTTTTGTGGTAAGTTAGTGCTGTCAAGCATACCTAATTCAGAGTTCGTGACCCAGGGAGGGTTGCCTACAATCAGTAGAGGACCAGTTGTACACCACTGGAGGTCTCGATGAATATTGAGATCAAAGATATTCGCTTGTTTTACAACAATTTGAGTTGAAAGAGAGCGTTCAACCATTCCTCGCACACTGACAAGGTGTTGATCTTGAAGCTCAAGTGCCTGAATCTCACAGGGAGGGTTAGCGAGCTTGAGCAAACCTTCAACGAAGTTTCCACGACCACAAGTTGGCTCTAGCACACGCGTCCACGTTTTACCAGAAGCATAGAGACGCTCTAGCACAGCCATAACAAGTGAAATTGGCGTTTGAAAATCGCCAAAATCTCTATTCAAGGAGACCCTCCACACCTTCAATCGAGCCTATGGCTCCAATAGCACGTCCATATTGTAACCTCCATTGCAAAGCATTAGTTACTGTGAGATATCCAATTGCGGGAGGATTATGGAGAATACGTTCGGCAAGCATTTCTCGACCAATTTCATCTAATGGAAGATTGCGTTCCTCAAGGAAAGCTTCTATATCTTCTTTGTTTCCATTACGCTCTATTATACCCCTGAGACCATATGTTGTTTGGTAATCACCTGTTCGCTCACGAGCTATAAAAATAGCATATTTGATATTTAACTGAGCAGCTCGCACATCATGTCGATCAACTTTCTCGTATACAAACCCAAGAAGATGATAACCTAAGCCGTATACTTTCTGACTGGCATCACGAAAAGGGCAAGACGATTGTGGTTGTTTTATAGATGTAGCTTTGATATCAAGCTCCAAAAGAGGAAGATCAATGCCGCTAGCAG
>JBBQXY010000082.1:0-24197 GCA_038209195.1 Ktedonobacterales bacterium
CTAGTCATGCCGAGCGCAGTCTAGTCATACAGAGCATTCCCCTTGTCATTCTGAGTGAAGCGAAGAATCTCCGACCCCGCCTTGTTCTGCCGAGCGCAGTCTAGTCATACAGAGCATTCCCCTTGTCATTCTGAGTGAAGCGAAGAATCTCCGACCCCGCCTTGTTCTGCCGAGCGCCGCCTAGTCATACAGAGCACTCCCCTTGTCATTCTGAGTGAAGCGAAGAATCTCCGACCCCGCCTTGTTCTGCCGAGCGCCGCCTAGTCATGCAGAGCACTCCCCTAGTCATGCAGAGCACTCCCCTTGTCATTCTGAGCGCAGCGAAGAATCTCTCCGCCCGTTGAGCCAGATTCTTCACTGCGCTCAGAATGACACCCAAGACACCACTTATGCACATTGATGAAATAAACTGACCATCCGTAGTACACCGTCCAGCTTCATTTGTCAGAGCAGGGATGCAAGGGGCCGCCGCCCCTTGACTGGGTTCTAGGGCTGCGCCCTAGTCTTCCTTCCTTCCTTCCTTCCTTCCTTCTTCCCTCCCCCGCCGCCGAAGGCGGCCAGACAAATGAAGTGCGTCAGTCAAGTAGAGATAAAAATGCTTAATAAGGGCTTCTCATTGCTGTAGCGATGAGAAGCCCTTATTAAGCATTTCTGACTTGAAATAATAAAAACGTGATCAGGGGTGTTTTTATATGAAAACAGTCCGATGTAGTTACGTAGTGATACATCGGCCATGAGGCCTTGTACAAAACTGTAGTCTCATCTTGATTTTATTTGGGATGCTGCGCTGAAAGGTATTTCTTTCTTTACAGATCGCAGTACCGCCTAAGATGTACTTTCGAGATGAGTATTCAAAAAAGCGAGGTGCTTCGTCATGCGTTTTCGACGCCAGTTTGCTGGTTTACTAGCCCTTCTGATCATTTGCGCTATGCTTATTGTCCTCAACTTGCCCAAGCCACAAATGGCTGATGCAACATCAACCCGTTGGCATAATCCAGCAAAAGATTCCTTGTCAATTTTGCCAAAGAAGCTAACAGCGAATATGAGTATTCCTGGCAACACTATTTCGTATTATGAGTCTTCGACCAACCCTGTTACGATGTACAACCAGGGCTGTAGGGCTGCTCATGGATCGCCTGGATTACTGATTCTTGATTGGGGTGAGCCTGTTTACTTTGGCAATAATACCTATGGCACCTACGATTTTGGTGGTCATCATGATACCGATGCAACCATCCTGCATGCAGTCGCCAACTTTGCGCAAGGGGCGTGGTACTGTCGCACCAGTTATACAAATCTTGCCATCGCTATTGGCACCAGTAACTATTATTCGGGCAATTCGATGCCCCTCAACGCGTCGATATGGTATGCCGCTGGCCAGCAGTGGGGCAACTTGGTTAATAATCTACAGAGCTTTATTAACGCCAATCACTATTCCGTAGTGGGTGCGAATGGAGCCAGTGACATGGAGGTGGAGTGGGCGAACTTTACGCTGACAAGTAGCATGGTGAATGGCTACAACAATGTCACCTCGCATGCCTACTTCGATTTCGGAGACGATTCGCCTGGCTGGTGGTCTAGCTACGACGTCTGGTACATTGCGTACGGAGCGAGAGATAATTTCCCTTTACCAGAAATTTATTATAACGGCGATGCAACCTTAGACTGGGAGCCTTTGGCAGTATGGGCATGCCGTTATGAAGGTGGCCCCATCTACTTCAAAGGGATCATGTCCGAGGCTGTAGCTAATACCTATTCTCCCGCCCAGGCATTTAGTGTGATGTATAATGCCGAAGCATCGAATAGTTGCACAGCGAGAGACCTGCCTGGGATGATTTTTTCAACCGAGATCTATCACGCATAAATGAAAAGCAGGAATGCAAGGGGCCGCGCCCATAAGCACCAAGTTAACGTGGGAAGAGGCGGCCTCTCGTAGGGGCGGGAGTGGTGTGGGGCGGCGTGGGGACCCTTGTGGTCGCCCGTGGGTGGGGTCTGGCAAAGTTTCACCTGGCTCTGCGAATGCATCCCCTTCCAAGGCCGATTCATTGCTCTTGCCTCTGTCCTTAACTTGACACCTATGGGATGCAAGGGGCCGCGCCCCTTGACTGGCACTCTGCCTGCACCCTGTCCGGGGGGACAGGTAATAGCAGATAATAGGGCTGCGCCCTAGTTCTCTCCCTTTCCCCTGCCGCCGCAGGTGGCAAGTCACAGGAAGTGAACCAAACCACGAGGATACTATGCAGAAACGTATTTATAAGAAGAAGCGATACTCCAACAAGCTTGTACCTTTTCAGTGGGGATGGCTGCTCGCGGGAGGAGCTTTGATCATCAGTTGCCTGTTGCTAGTAGCGATTGTTACCAGCCAGGGCCAGGCCTTCACCAATGATGCTACCATACATCTGCCTGTAACCAGCATCACCGCTACTCCGGCGTCCATTCGTAGTGATGCTACAATCGCAATCAATGCTGATCAACTAACAGGGGTGTTCCCACTCACCGCGGGTGGACCAATTCCTGTCCCAGCAAATGTGCTTCATCCCACGAATATAGCGCGTATCAATATCGACAATGTGCTCGTATCTATCTATGCTGGCTCTATGGCGCGAACACCTACCATTGGAGTCCTAGCGATATTGCGGGAGAATTTAACCACTGGTGAGCAGAATCTCCATCTCTATCAGACAGCACAACCAGTCGGCGCATTGACCATTCTCACTGCGCACAATACTATTCTTACGTTCTCCACCGCGAAGGAAAACGGCACTTTTAACCTTGTCACGAATCAATTTAGTGCAGTGGGATAGCGTCTAATCAGGTTTTGACTTTCCATCGCCAATGAAAGTAAGTAGAAATACGTAAGAGTATATATCTAGCAAGGGAGCTTCCAATGCTCCCTTGCTAGTACTTTGTTGATCTTCATGTGATACGTGGGGATGCAAGGGGCCGCGCCCCTTGACTGGGTTCTAGGGCTGCGCCCTAGTTCTCCTTCCTTTTCCTGCCGCCGGAGGCGGCACGTCAATTGAAGGCGGTCAGAGCACTAGTTGATTGTCAATCTTCATGTGACTGGGCGAGGGGATCCTGATATGTAGGGACGCCCCTAGTGGGCGTCCAGCCTCACTCCTTGCTGTAAGCAAAAAGAGCTCAAAGTGTGAACAATTACAACAAAATACTGAGAAGTAACTCATTGACATTCATGTGATTATTCGAGATAATTGAAAGTGATTATAATATACTTTCCCTTAGCAATTGTAGTAAAAATAGAAAAATTAGCAAGATAAAGTATATGGAAGTACTTTCATAATGCTGTTTCTGGATTTTTGATAGCAAGGTGAGCAGAAAGATAGGTGCGAGCATGAGCACAAACTCACGTCAGCTGGGCAAATACGAATTGCAGGACAATTTGGGACGAGGTCCTATGACTGAAGTGTGGAAGGCTTTCGATACTCAACTGAATCGTTACGTTTCTATCAAATTCTTCCACCCATATTTGCCACAGACTCAAACCAATCCTGATTTTGTAGCGAATTTTCTTGCTGAGGCGCGGGTAGTTGCTGCCTTACACCATCCCAATATTGTGCAGATGCACGAATGCCAAGTCTTTCGACCTCCCGTATTTGCAAACATCACACCTTGTGTTGAGATCGATTACATTGAAGGGCAAACATTAGCGGACTACATTAATAATACGTCGCACACAGGGAGGTTCCCACCTGCTGCTGAAGTTGTTCGTCTATTACATCCTATCAGTGCCGCTATCGATTATGCGCATCAACAGGGCATTGTGCATAACAATATCAAACCAACCAATATTCTGCTCGGGAAGTCAAGCCGCTCTGCCATTCCCATTCCGTACCTCACAGACTTCGGCATGATGTCCCTATTGAAAACGGTCAATTGGCCGCTCAGAAACGCATCTTATCTCTCGCCAGAGCAGGCTCAAGGCTATACTGGCACTGCGCGGAGTGATCTCTACTCACTGGGCGTAATACTCTATGAGCTGTTTACAGGAACATTGCCCTTTGATGGTGATAATCCTGCTGACACCATCTCACAGCATATAAGTGCTTCCCCGACTCCCCCGGCAATGATTAATCCGAATATACTTCCTGCTGTCACTGCCGTACTACTGCGTAGCCTGGCTAAAGACCCTGCTATGCGCTATCCAAGTGCCGTTGCCATGATTAACAGTCTGGCTAAAGCACTCAACGTACCCGTTATAGAGGCACCCGTTCGGATCGACGAGCCAGAAGATACGATGAACAGCCCAACATATATTACTTTAGATAAGGGTATCGGAATGACGCCGTCCTCCCCTGGTATATCCGGCATATCCGGCATACCCGGTGTTCCTGGCGGGGTAAATGGGCCCATTTCCGCTTCGGGCATTTCGTCTGCCATGACTTCGCTACCAGCAGAAATGGCTGGTAATGGCAGAAACGCATCTCCCGTTTCAATGACTCCTGCGTTTCAGTCCGATAGCACTTCCAGTGGCCTTTCAGCTAAGGATATGGAACTTCCAACGTTAGCTTCGGATCAAGCTTATCCACTGGCTCAGTCGCGTAGACAAATCACTCCTTTGCCAGCGACGTATGTCGCTGGGGCATCTGGGCCGAATTTGCCTCAAATAGCTCCTGTTGTTCCTTCTGCTCCTACACCTCCCCCAACGTTTGCTCCACCACAGAAACGTAGGAAACGGGGCTTATTCATCACTTTGATGGCTTTGTTGATCATTGTACTGTTGAGCTCAGTCTTAGGGGGTTACTTTGTGTTCTTTTCACGCGGGAGTGTAGCCCCAACAGTACCGATAGTAGGGCATGCATTCTTTATTAGTAGTGGACTTTTGAGCACTAATCCAGAGGACAGCCAGGGAATTACCGATCAATTACAGATCAATATGCAAAAGATGGCCCCTCCTTCGTCTGGCAATGCCTATTACGGCTGGTTATTGAACACTATAGGGTCGGATTGGCAGCCGATCCCGCTGGGAAAATTAGCTTTCCATTCTGATGGTACTGCGAGTCTCACCTATCCCGGTGATGCAAAGCACTCGAATCTACTGAAAAGCAACAGCCGTTTGCTCATCACTCAAGGCGATTCCAATGTATTACCCGCTAGCCCTTCTGTTGATCCCAGCACATGGCTCTACTATGCTGCGTTCTCCCAAAAGCCCAACCCGTTAGATACAGGGAAGCACTACAGTTTGTATGACCATTTACGCCACCTTCTCGCGGCAGATCCCAAGCTTGATGCAATAGGCTTAAATGGTGGGTTGGTAATTTGGCTGGATAGAGATACAGAAAAGATATTGGAATGGAGTGGCAGTGCGAGGGACTCCTGGAAGGACAATAGTGCCACCAGTGCGGGTTTTATAGATCGCCAGCTCCTGCGCATCCTGACCTATCTCGATAGTACAACGTACATCCAACAACAGTTGCCCGGTGTACAACCGATCTTCGGTAGCACGAACAACATTGCGAAAGTGGCCTTGCTTGAGTTTGATCCCCAGAACCAAAACCCGCCTGGCTATCTGTATCATATCACCACGCATCTCCATGATATAGCGCAGATTACCGATACTGATCCGCAGCAGAAAGCACTGGCTATTCAAATCGATACGGCGATCAGTAACGTGAACACTTGGCTACATCTTGTGCAGTCCGATGCACTCCAGCTTTATAAGATGACGCCTGACCAATTGTTCAGCACACAAGGCCTGTCTCTGCTGGATGATCTGGCAACACAAGCAAACAACGCATTTGTTGGTCAGGTTGACCCCTATACCCACCAGGTAAAGGAAGGCGTTGTACAAATTAGCTATAGTGCCCAACGTTTGGCAACCTTTGATATTAGAGCGTGTACCTTGTCTGAACCCTGCACTGTGTAAGGAGAGGCATGCTACTGAGATACGGATCAGGAGAGTATTATGAGTATAGACTCATCTCGTCTTGGAAAATATGAACTACTGGAGCGTTTGGGCCAAGGTGGTATGGCTGATGTTTGGAAAGCCCGCGATACACAATTGCAACGCTATGTCGCCATCAAAGTTCTCCACGCGAATCTACAGGAAGACCCGAACTTTATTACACGTTTCGAGCGCGAAGCACAATTTATTGCTTCCCTTCACCATCCAAACATTATGCAGATTCATGACTTTCAGGTAGCGAGCCCAATTGAATCAAACGTTCCCCTTGCTTACATGGTAATGGATTATGTCGAAGGTGGCACACTTGCCGATTATATCGCCAGCACTTCTGCTAAAGGTAAGATTCCTTCACCAATGCAGATTGTGAATCTTTTTACTTCGATCAGCCTTGCCGTTGATTATGCACACCTGCGAGGCATGATTCACCGTGACATCAAACCTGCGAATATTCTGCTGGATAAGCATCATACGGTACGTAATCCTATGGGCGAACCTATTCTTACTGACTTCGGCGTGGCCAAACTCTTGGCCGCTACTAGCAGTGTGCTCAGTAGTGTACAAGCGGGAACTCCCCTCTATCTCTCGCCAGAGCAGGCTAGCGGCTATCCTGGCAACGAGCGTAGTGATCTCTATGCGTTTGGGGTTATCCTTTATGAAATGGTGACGGGCGTGTTGCCTTTCAGAGGGGACTCCTCGGTAGACATAATGAAGCAACATATCAGTGTAGCTCCTACTGATCCCGCCCTGCTCAATCCCAATATACCAACTTCTCTGTCAATGGTTATCTTAAAGGCACTAGCGAAAGACCCTAATGCCCGTTTCACCAGTGCTTCTGCCATGACCGTTGCCCTCGCGGAGGCACTGCATGTTCCGGTTCCTGAACCCCTTCGTGACTATCGGCAAGATGCGTTGTCTGGACCTATATATAGTGCTCAAACCGTGCAGCCAGGCATGACACCACTGCCTGCAACCCCATCATTTGATAGTTTGGGTTCAACCAATTTGGCTCCTCTCTCTTCCGTACAGTTACAGCCAGTGGCTACTGCTGGTGCAGGTGGCGCAGCTATGAACGTTCGCAATACATCTTCACCGATGCCTCCTTCAGCAGTACCATCCCGACCAAAAAGACGAAGCAGAGCATTGTATCTGACACTAGTTGTTCTGGCTATTATTGTACTGCTGGGTTCAGGTACAGGCGCCTACTTCTACCTGGGCATCTTTCGGAACAAGACGGGCGGCTCGGTATCGCTTCCAACGAGTCCAGTAGTAGGGCAAGCCTTCTTTATCAGCACAGGACAATATGATCCACACTCTGCACAAGGCATTGCCGATGAGTTGGTGATTGATCTGCGTAACATTCCCGCACCTCAAGGTGGTAAAAGTTATTACGTCTGGTTGCTGGCTGACTTACAACCTCATGTAGAAGCTGACCCATTACAGCCGCAACCGCTTTTTAAGCTACCGCTTTTGGTCACGCCGAATGGACTCCCTGTCAGTGGTGGGAAGGCAAGCTTCCTCTATACGGGTACTCCCCATCATGATAACTTGTTCTCGTTGGCAAGTCGCTTGCTCATTACAGAGGAGAATACCACAGGAACGCCTCAAGGGCCTACCGCGGACCACAGCACGTGGCGTTACTATGCGCAACTTCCACAAACTCGCTATGGGTCGCCAAAGCTGAGTGCGCTCGATCACATCCGTCACCTGTTCTATAAAGAAACAGTCGTAGATGTGCTAGGATTACCAGGTGGGTTGGATGTCTGGCTCTACAGAAACTCAGAAAAGCTAATGGAGTGGGGCACTGCCGCAAGGGATGATTATGGCACAAATCCCAATCAAATGCATGTGCTCTTTACTAGCATGCTGGACTACCTGGATGGATCACCAAATGTGCATTTGGATGTACCGGGCGGCACACCAGTCTATGCCGATCAAATAGCGTCGCAAGTGGCTTTACTTTCGGTAGCTCCGGCACAGCAAAAGGCAACTGATCTGATAAATAATCCTCCTGGCTATCTCAGCCATATCCCTACTCACCTGGATGGGGTGATTAAAGCACCAGATGTGACACCTGAGATGGTTAAAATCTCAACGCAAATTCTCAGCGACTTGAATAACGCGGCAACGTGGCTAAACGAGGCGCGAGGTTATGCGCGGCAGTTGGCCCAGATGGATAGCGCGCAATTGTCGCAGCCACAGACCCTTACAATGATCGATAATTTACTGACCGATGTGACCTATGCCTATGTTGGTAAACTCGATCCAGCGACAGACCAGGTAGTACCCGGCATTTTGCAGGCTCACGACAATATCCAGCAACTCGCAGCTTTTACAATTACCAATAAACTGCCGAGCAGTATCTGAACACGAGAGGATAGACTGCCAGGATGAATATAGGGCCACAACGCCTTGGTAAATACGAAATGCAGGACCGCTTGGAACGTGGAGGTATGGGCGAGGTCTGGAAGGCTTATGATACTCAACTGCGCCGCTATGTGGCGATAAAGCTACTGCAAGGTAATCTACGCGACAACCCTGATTTCGTCGCACGCTTCACTCGTGAGGCGCAGTTTGTCGCTGCTCTCCATCATCCCAATATTGTACAGATTCACGATTTCCAATTCTCTGATATCGGAGAATCTGGTAATGCGTATATGGTGATGGACTATGTTGAGGGTGGAACACTGGCTGACTATATTCGTGCTACATCGCGCAAGGGGCAATTTCCCCCCGCCGCTGATATCGTGTATCTTTTTACCGCTATCAGTCTCGCTCTTGACTATGCTCACCAGCAAGGGATGGTCCATCGGGATATCAAACCAGCGAATATTCTACTCGATAAGCGCAATCCCTCAGGTAGGTCGATGGGTGAACCGATCTTGACCGATTTTGGTATTGCCAAGTTGCAAGGAGCATCTACCAGCACTCTGACTGGCTTTATCGCTGGTACTCCCCGTTATATCTCACCAGAGCAGGCGCAGGGCCAGCCAGGAGATGAACGTGCCGACCTCTACTCGCTTGGTATTATTCTCTATGAAGTGTTGACGGGCCGCGCACCTTTTCAAGGCGATAACCAAATATCTATCATGATGCAGCATATTTATGAAGAACCTCCTGCGCCAACCCTCTTTAATCCTCAGATTTCGCCTATGCTGGCGGCTGTTGTAATGCGTAGTATCGCTAAAGATCCGGAGCAGCGTTTCCAATCGGCCTCCGCCATGACTATTGCGCTAGCCCAGGCACTGAATGTGCCGATTCCTACCAGCTTGGAGAAGTTTCCTGGCCTGGATATACAACCACATTACAATCCGCTCCAACCTCTCAATCTATCGCATGAGCATACCTCAGCTATTTCTCCTCTAACGGCTCCGGGCCCTTTGTCGTTCGCGCCTATTAACGGTAAAGTAGCAACCACAGGCACCACGCCCGTGAATCATACCCCTGCATCGATACCTTTAGGACAGAATTTTCCACCTCCCGTTCCTGTGCGACAGCCCTCATTTACTATAGCTCCACCTTTGTTGCGAAGAAGATGGTTTTCTATCGCTTTGATTACTTGTACTATTGTCATAGTGGTTGGAGCTGGGTTAGGGGCTATCGCGCTGTTTACTGCACATTCTCAAGGGACGGCGACCCCTACTCCGCAACCTTCCAACGCAACGGTGGGGGCTATTACCTTTGTAAGCAGCAATCAAGGTACGAACGATCAATTGCAGGTTGACCTCCAAATTTCCCTTCCCGCGCATGCTGGAAAAACCTACTATGCCTGGTTAGACACGGCCTCTGAGATCCCAAGTCTACCGCCGCAATGGTCTTTATGCAATGTACGGCATTGTTCCTTTACTGATACACAACATCGCAACTTGCTGACACTGTATGATTGGTTCCTTATTATTGAAGAGGACACCAATACAACAGCTTCCATACCTCCCGCTACAGGAAGACTGTATTATGCTGATATATCTCACAATGGCCCTAAAACCTTCACTATTAAAATGTGTCCTGTACAAAGCTCAAGTCTTTGCAAATAAGTAGTACACTGTTTCACTTCATCTGACCAACAGGGATGCAAGGGGCCGCGCCCCATAAGTGTCAAGCTAAGGTAGGAAGAGGTGGCCTCTCGTAGGGGCGGGAGTGGTGTGGGGCGGCGTGGGGACCCTTGTGGTCGCCCTGACAATTACCCACATTTTCCCAATGGATTTTGTGAAACGGCTATTGAGGCTACTCGCCACTGTTGACTCTTTCACAAGCGCATCCATCGGGACTGGCTTCTCTGGCCTCTCCAAAAAGATGTGGGTAATTGTCAGGTGGTCGCCCGTGGGTGGGGTCTGGCAACGTTCACCTGCCTCTGCGAATGCATCCCCTTCCAAGGCCGATTCATTGCGCTTGCCTCTATCCTTAACTTGACACCTATGGGATGCAAGGGGCCGCGCCCCTTGACTGCACCCTGCCTGGGGGGCAGGTAATTAGGGCTGCGCCCTAGTTCTCTCCCTCTCCTCTGCCGCCGTAAGCGGCAAGTCACATGAAGTGAAACAAAGCAGTAGTATGACATAATGGGGATAAAGTAACTTGCTATAAAAGGGAGAATTGAACGAGTATGAAACACGATGTATCAAATATGGCTGGAGTTGTTTTGGAGTTCCTGGTTAAACAAGGTGATCTGGTGGAGGTTGATCAGGATGTCGTGATGCTCGAGTCTATGAAGATGCAGATTCCAGTGCAGTCAACAGTAAATAGTACGGTAAAGACGATAAAGGTGAGCGAGGGCGATTTTGTCGATGAAGGGGAAGTGTTGCTAGAGATTGAGTGAGGAAAGAGGCTAGACAGAGGTATAGGGCGCGGTTAATCGCGCCCTATACCTCTGTCTAGCCTGTGTGGCTCTCCTTGTTATACTGGCAAGCGTAAGCGTATTACTGCCGCCAAAGGAGTGAAGAGTTTCGAGCATGTCGGTGCTGCGATATGTCTCGAAGTGGAGAGGACCCTGAGCAAATGTGTATGGTGAGGTAATGAGAAATTGGGCGGTTATGCTGAATGATGATGGTAGGAATGCGACGCTGCTATGCGGCAATGAGAAACTTGCGATGAGTTGGTCATTAGCGCGAATGACAGTAAAGAGGCAGTCACTGCGGATGGGGCTACTAGTGTTTGCTTCAGAAGTAAGAGACTTGGCTCGCATGATGTAGGTATACGTTTTGAAAGAGTCGGGTTGCGCGTTATTGAGCATCGTCCAGTCAGTTGTCAAGAGCGGTGTGGTGCCTACTGTGAATACGTGCGCTGAACCTTGAAGTTGGAGGTGGTTGGCGAAGCCGTACTTGGTAGAGGTTGGTGGTACTACATTGGGCTTGACGATGTAGAGTAGGAATGGTGATGTTCCCAATAATGGTGGTTTGTCAACCAGGGTAGTGGTGGCAAAATGCTGAAGCAAGGTAGCAACGAGGGTGTCAGTGGAGCGCATGAGTAGGACGGCTGGCCCTGTGGCAAGTGAGGGTAGGACCAGGCAAGCAGTGGCATCAAAGAGAGTGCTGGGTGTATGCATCTGCTTTGCGAGATAGGGTAGTGCCGTGAGCGATTCGTCTTTGAAAGAGATGGTGATATACACGCGATTGAGGTGATGGGCTTGCGCAACGTCGTCGGCTTCTTGTACGGCGTGCTGGAGGGAGCCAAGGTCATTGTAGCCAAAGATATGGTTGTTGATACCACGAGTGGTATCTAGCAGTGAGGCGGTACTGCCCACGAGTTGTGTGACGAGTAGCAGTGTGGTGGCTATTAATATGCCATAACGTACTGTTTGCCACATGCGCGTTGTTTTCTGTTGTTGGAGCCAGGTGATCGAGCGCGTGATAAAAAAACCGATCAGGATGAATTGTCCAGGGAGGGTCATCAGTAGGTAGTGTATGTGGACAGTGGCGCTATGACGCGAAAGCGCCAGCACCGGTACGATTTGCCAGAGCACGAGCAATACCAAGCCGCATCTGAATGGGTTATTACGTAGCTCCTTCCACCAGTCAAGACAACGAGTGAATAAAAGCGAGATGTATGATGATTTCTTTGCAGGTGAAAAGGCTACAGTGGCTGCTTTGAACGAGTACACAATCTTTATACCAGCCATAGCAAAGGCGGCAATCAACAGAAATGTCAAGATATAACGTGCGAGTATCAACAGCGGCAACAGTCGAAATACCAGCGAGTCTCCACTCCCAACGGGATCGTAGTAGCTCGAACCAAGGAAGCGGTCATCGTAATAGTAGGCATTGAGGAAGCGTTGATAGTAGATAATGGCCTTACTATCAATATATGCATGTGCCTTAGTAAGGGTGAGTAGCGTGCGGATATCGGCAAATTTGGAGTGAAGTTCCCATACGAGGTATGGAGCGAAAAGGAGCAGGAGGCAGACGAAACCCAGCACGATATCGCGTAGACGTATAGTGCGCGGGGCAAGTAGAATGGCGACAAAGAGCACGGAAGCCATCAGTACGGTGATTTCATGCAATTGGTACATGATCCCAAGCAGTACAAGGGCTGGCAGCAGCCAACCTTTTTTACGCTCGATGACGCCACGGAAGAGCGCAAAGAGAAACAAGATCACAAACGGGCCAAGCAGCGTTGGTTGCCAGATGAAACGGCTAAATACAATGACGGTCTGGGCAGTGGCGAAAAGCAAGGCGGCAATGGTCGCCGCTAGACGCCCATAATAGCGGCGCGTGAAAATATATGCGATGAGAACGGCGACGACATTGAACAGAGCGGTCATGATAGCAGCCCACAATGGATTCGCGCTGAAAAATACAGGTAGCATGAGGAAGTAAATTGCCAAAGGTGGATGCATGGTAAAGATCGAAGCACTGTTACTAGTCGTAGGTATAAGTCCACGATGCACGGCGTCATAAGCCAGCGTGAAGAGGACGCTCTGGTCACCGGCAAAGGCGGTGGTGTTGAGTCCAGCTAGGCGCAGTATTCCTGCCACCAGGAAAATGGGATAGAGTTCCCATGTGCATAGCCCCAGGCGTATCCTGGCGCATATTTTCCGGTTTCGGGTTGTACTGGTGGTTTGCTTTGTTGATCGTGTCAGGCTCATTGCGCTACTTTACACTACGTACAATTACCTGGTCAATGCCAAGGGCCCATTTGTTTATGCAAGGATATTTTTACTCTATACTACAAGAGCCAAGGAAATGGCCCGTACACTGTTTCACCACATGTGATAAGTGGGGATGCAAGGGGCGCGCCCCTTGACGGGGTTCTGGGGCTGCGCCCTAGCTTCCGCCCTTCCCCTGTTCAGTGGGGATGCAAGGGGCCGCGCCCCTTGACGGGGTTCTAGGGCTGCGCCCTAGCTACCACCCTTCCCCTAATGAGTGGGGATGCAAGGGGCCGCGCCCCTTGACTGGGTTCTAGGGCTGCGCCCTAGCTTCCACTCTTCCCCTAATAAGTGGGGATGCAAGGGGCCGCGCCCCTTGACTGGGTTCTAGGGCTGCGCCCTAGCTTCCACTCTTCCCCTGATCAGTGGGGATGCAAGGGGCCGCGCCCCTTGACTGGGTTCTAGGGCTGCGCCCTAGTTCTCCCTCTCTCCCCTGCCGCCGAAGGCGGCAAGTCAAAGCAAGTGAAACAGAGCACTAGCCAGCAAAGATGGCTGTAGAAAAAAGCTAAATAATCGGGTAATGTTGTAAGTATAGAACGGAAAATAACTGTTCCAAAGCAAAGATGAGGGAAAATACATGTACTTACCAGCACATTTTCGCGAAAATGATATCGGCACATTGCAACAATTCATCCAGGAATATAGTTTTGGTATCCTCGTAACACAACATGAAGAGACGCCAGTAGCGAACCATCTGCCATTTCTTTTGGATACTGGACGTGGTTCACAAGGCGTGCTGAGAGCGCACATGGCGCGGGGCAATGCTCAGTGGCGCATGTTGAATGAGACGAAGGAGGCACTGGTCATTTTCCAGGGGCCACATACCTATGTTTCGCCTTCCTGGTATAGAGATGATATCGAAAAAAACGTACCTACCTGGAACTATGCCGCTGTGCATGCCTATGGTATGCCGCGCTTGATCGAGGATAGCACAGAACTCCTGAGGCTATTGCAGGCCAGTGTTGACCAGCACGAAGCGCAATTTTCCAGTCCCTGGCACCTGGAAATGCAGGACGAGTATCTTCAGCAGAAGCTCAAGGCCATTGTTGGTTTTGAAATCGAGATAACGCGCCTGGAGGGTAAGTTCAAGTTGAGTCAGAATCGCTCTATGGATGACCAGCAGAGGGTGATAGCTGCGCTCAGCGAAACAATGAGTCCTGAAACAGCAGTGCTTATGCGGCAACGATTAGACAAAAAATAATACGCTGACGAGGCGCATGGTGCATGTCACCTATAGTTACTCATTGGTGGAAAAAAGTCTCATTGTGAGAAGTGGGCCAGAGCCGGTCCCCAGGATATGACTTGCGTTGGCGTGATAGCGATAATAGGATATTTTTCGAGGGCCATTGTGCGGTACTGCACGTAACGCTCGCGTAACAGGATTAAGGCTCGCGGGTGCATACTCGTGTCTTCCGGGGGGACCAGTTCGGCGTGACCGTGAATCAGGATATAGCCCAGGTGTGACCAATCGTCGCTATACTGGTCGATGACCAGGGCAACTTCTGGACGTACCTCTATGTTGCGAACACGGCGCAGTTGATTGCCAGCCACCCGTTTAGGCTTCTCATCCAGGGGTATAAAGAAGCAGGTGCCATCAAAGGCATAGCAGACGGGAATGGCATGAGGATTCCCGTCCGCGTCAGCAGTGGCAAGCCGGGCGACACGTTGTACATGTACAAATGCCGCCTCGGTCTCCGATAAAGTAGTACGCTTGGTCATTTACCGCTTTCACAAGAAGATTAGCGACCGGCTACTTGAATTCGTTCAACTTGTGGCACAACCTCAGTGGCCAGCAAATCGAAGACCTCCGGGTCGGTCACGTTCATAAGGCTAAAGATGCCTTGATCAATGCCCATAGAGGCCAGGTGCGCGAAGTATTCAACGGCGGCGGCAGGAGTCATACTACCATTGCTACCGTCGCGAGTGATCATTAGCCTGTCGAGGGTCGTCTTTTCAATCTGCTCATAGGGACGGCCAACCGCCTCGCAATGTCCGCGCAACGTATCCAGCTTGTGCTGCAACACTTCATCGCCCAAACGAGCGAAAAGATTGCAGGCATCAGCGTATTGGGCGACCAAACGCAAGGTTTTGCGCTCACCAGTGCCACCAATGAGGATAGGAGGATGTGGTCGTTGCACAGATTGTGGCGAATTGAGTAGACGATCCAATTGATAGTGCTTCCCTACATAGGGTTTTTCATCACCAGACCACATCTGAAGGGCAATTTGCAGCGTCTCTTCTAAACGCTCAAAGCGTTCGGAGAGCGGTGGAAAGGGGACGCCTAAGCCCTTATGTTCTTCCTCGTTCCAGGCAGCTCCAATACCGAGGTAGGCTCGTCCACTGGAAAGTACATCAAGGGTGGTAACGGTCTTCACCAGGATACCGGGATAGCGGTAAGTAACGCCTGTGACCATAGTACCCAACTTGATGCGGCTCGTGCGCCCGGCTGCGAAGGCCAAGGCCGAGTACCCTTCAAGCATTTCGTTCTCTGGTGGTCCGGCCATACCAATCTGGAAGAAATGATCCATCACCCACAGGCTATAAAGACCTGCCTTTTCAGCGCGCTCGGCGATTTCCCCAAATGTCTGCCCCAACTGGCTTTGGCCGTTTGGCCAGGTAAAAACCGGGATCTGTAATCCCAATCGCATGTATTAACTCCTTATGTTAATCGTAAATGTGTTGTTTTATGTGCAACCCGGAACCAAGGTTGTTTTCCAAACGATAGTCATTATACTAACGAGAGTTTAGGAAGCGCAATGGTTTCGTATTTTTAGGGCATCTATCCACTATAGACACGAACAAATTGACCAAAAGGATGAAAGAGGAGTATAAGATAAGTGTTTGCGTCTCATGCATACTGAAAAAGAAAGCTATTCCTTTTCGTGTAAAGAGCGAGAACAAAGTTCCGTTGGAAAGGCTAATACAAGAGATATGCCTATATTGCAACTATCTCATCAAGCTAAGGTACCCGAAACTCCTTTTTTGGGGAAGCGTCCATGGTGGCGTGTAATTATGCTGGTTGTTATGCTCATCCTTTCAATTGCGCTGTATACTGTCCTTGAAACGGTGGCACAACCCGATGCACCCTCGCTCACACCATTTTTGCTGCTTTGGATGCCCTGTTTTCTGCCATATATAACTGCGTGCATTTATATCTTCTGTACAAAGCCTTTGAACGGTCGTTGGCGTTGGATTGAACTGGGTATTATCTTTTGTGGGGCTCTGCTTTTTCGCGCACTGCTACTGCCATTGCCGCCGAATTTGTCGCATGATTCGTGGCGATACCTGTGGGATGCGCGCGTGACGCTGCATGGCTTTAGCCCGTATGTGTATCCTCCTGATGCGCAAATATTCAAGCCATTGCAAGATAGCTTGATCTTTGGCAATAGCCGTTTTCGTAATGTCCCATCAATCTATCCACCGGGGGCGCAGGCTGTCTATCTCTTGAGCTATCTGTTGGCACCCAGTAATCTCTTCTTTCTCAAAGGAATATTTGTCGTTTTCGACATGCTGACGTGTGGAGCCTTGGCTGTTTTGCTCGTGCGCAAGGGCCTGGACCCGCGTCGCGTGCTTATTTACGCCTGGTGTCCACTGCCTATTATTGAGTTCGCGCTACAGGGGCATATGGATGTCATTACACTACCCTTCATGGTCCTTGCTGTATTGAGCGCAGCCAGTACAAAGCGGGGAGCAAGAGTCTTGACTGGCTTTTTGATTGGGGTGGCGACGCTGACAAAAATCTATCCCCTTTTTTTGCTATTAGTCGTCATGCATCGCAAGGATTGGGTTTTACTTGTTACCTGCCTCGGCACAATCATAGTTGGCTATATTCCCTATCTGATCCTGGGACATGGACAGGTGCTCGGTTATTTCGCGACGTATTCAGGTGAAGAAGGTGGGAACGCCGGTGTCGTACAAGTTGTGACCTATGCGCTCAGTTTTGGTGAGGGCTATACAAAGGCGGCACTATTGCAACAGCACTTAGCGGATATCTTGGCCTTGGCTGTGATGTCGTTGTCGGTTCTGGTGATGCGCGTCTTTAAGCGTACCAGTATGGAGGCGGCAATACTGGTCTTGATGGGTACGGTGCTGGCAGTTTCATCGCATGTCTTCCCCTGGTATACCACGGCACTATTGCCTTGGATTGCAGTACTGGCTAGTCCCATATGGACACGGCATGGAGGATTAAACGGAAAAGGATTAGCCGTATTGATAGCCTGGTATTTTATGTGTATCTCGTTGACGCAGTACTTTTTCAATGCAACGACGGATTGGCATGTTTATTACGCGTATGTCTATGATGTCGTAATGGTGGGATTAGGCATAGCACTCGCCATAGGTTTGTGGAGAGAAGTTAAGCATCTACACAGGCTGACGTTAGAAGGAAATGACCATGGCAAAGCAAAGCACTAGTGAAAACGCCGTAGAAGCAATTGCTAAACCCCAACAGCGTTTTAGCATCAAACGATTATTGACGGTGGTAGTATTGTCGCTCATCTCCGGTTTTGTTGCCAGTTTAATGGCTGTCTTGTTGATGGGAATACTGCGTCTAGCGGCGGGAGTACCCACCTCGGTGGAGCTATTCGGTGATTTTGTGCTCAAGCACATTTCGGTTGACACGTTCTTGCGTCTGCTGCTCACCTTTGGGCTAAATGCCAAGAAGACGCCGCTCCTCTTCGCGCTGTTGGGCATGGTCGGACTAGGGACGGTGTTAGGCGTGTTGTATGCCACTTTGGCGCGCGTGTCATGGCCTGTACAGAGCTACCGCCCAGGAAGAAGGGAGTGGATCATTGGCGCGATCTTTGCCCTGGTGATGGCTGCTGCCGCTACGGGCCTCTTTTGGAATGAACTGCGGCAAAACTTCTTTGGCTTAACGATCAACTGGGCCATAACCGTGACCATCCTCGCTTTGCTGGTAGATTTTGGTCTCTATGGTTTCACGCTCTGCTTAGCTTATCGTGTACTGCTTCCCAAACAAGTGCGAGAAAACTCCTCCGCTGTGGCTGAAGGTCGGCGTCAGTTGTTGGCACGTGCAGGCGTAGCCGCTGTGACGGTGGGAGCGGGCGCGGGCATCTTTGGCTTGGTGAATGACTTTTTGAGTAATTATGCCTCGTATGATGGCATGTATACCGTAACGCACAATGGCCATACAGACCCCATCACACCTAATAGCGAACACTACGTGGTGACGCAAAATCCCATTGATCCAACGCCAAGTACAGCGGTGTGGCGATTAGAGGTCACAGGATTGGTGGGCAATGCTGGAACCTATAGCTATGAAGATTTGCAAAACGTGCCCTCCATTTCACGGGCGGTGACCCTTGAATGTATCGCGAATGGGATTTATGTCGGAGGCCGGTTGATCAGTACTGCTATCTGGCAGGGCATAACTTTGCGTTCCCTTTTGGATACGCACGGCGGTGCGCAATCCAATGCGACCCATGTGGCATTCTACGGCGTCGATGGCTATACTACCAGCCTACCATTGAACGAAGTATTGGAAGCAGACGCGCTGATCGTCTGGCGCATGAATGGGGAAGAGTTGCCTGTGCGGCATGGCTTCCCAGTACGCGCGCTCATCCCCGGTCGCTATGGAGAAGAGCAGCCCAAGTGGTTGACGCACATTGAACTGACCGACCATTTTGTCGGCGGTTTATACTCTGACCAGGGGTGGTACAGTGGCCCGTTGCATACCATGAACCGCATAGACCGTCCGCACGGTCAGGTCGCTATCGGACAGCCCGTGGAAATCGCCGGATTTGCCTTTGCCGGTAATAGGGGCATTGAAAAGGTGGAGGTAAGCGCGGATAATGGTGTAACCTGGAATGTGGCAACGTTAGCTGCGCCGCTCTCCAAAGATTCCTGGGTCTTCTGGTCCTGGCAGTGGACACCTACGGTTACTGGCAATACGATATTGGTGGCGCGTGCGACGGATGGTACCGGAGCGGTGCAGACAAGTAAGAAGCAAGGGACGGTGCCAAATGGTGCCACGGGCTATCACGAAGTTATGGTTCAGGTGAAATAAGCCGGTATTTATCCCAAATCTCGTGCTCCATTCTTCCCTTTGCTCTGCACTTGCATTACAGCATGGAGCGCTGTGCGTACCACCACAGGATCATACTCAGGAGCCAGTACCGCAAGCGTACCCAGCACTACTGATGAGTAATGACGGGCGAGACACTCAGCCGCCGCTACAGGGTCTCGCGCAAGGCAGGCATCCAGAATCGACCGGTGTTCACGCATCCCTCGCTCAAAGGCGCGGGGAGTCTCTGTGCTATAGAAGCGTCGATAGCGCTCGGCATGATCGGACAATTGGGCCGCCATTTTCACGATACGTGGACCCGCATGGGCAATGAGACCGAGGTGAAAAGCCCGATGGAGAACTTCCCAGCGTTCATACGTTTCGGGAGTACTCAGTTCAGCCTTCTGAGCGAGGAACCCTTCAAGTCTGTCTAGCTCAACTGTTTGCAGGCAAGGAACTGACAAGCGAATAGCCAGCGCTTCCAGACTGATACGCATCGCATACAACTGCTCAAGATCAGGAAACGAGAAACCGGCCACCCGGACACGGTGGTTCGGTTCGGCCTCCACCAGTCCCTCTCGCTGCAGCATGCGCAGGGCTTCGCGCAAGGGCGTCCGCCCGACTTCAAATCGCTGTTCGAGTTCCCTCTGCGAGAGCTGAATTCCACTGGGCAGTTCATTGCGTAATATTGCTCCTCTCAATAGGAGATACGCAGACTCGGTGCTATCCCTTCCAGTGATGGTATTCTCATACATATCGAGTTGCTCCCTAGGTGCTCCAAGGAAGAGAGATGAAGCCTGGTCAGTGTGATGCCTCGCCATAATGTCCTCCTCTGCTTAAACTATATACAACCAGACTTGCTCTGTCAAGAGTACTGTATCCAACTTTCTTCTGCTTCTGTAGTTAGTGAAAGCTATTCGCAGATAAATGACGAGTAGGGATGCAAGGGGCGCAGCCCCTTGACTGGGTTCTAGGGCTGCGCCCTAGTTCTCTCCCTCTCCTTCTGCCGCCGAAGGCGGCAAATCAAATGAAGTGAAGCAAGGCAAGGTCACGGCAAATGATAAAGAAGAATAATCAAAAAGGAAAAATTGGATATAATTACCTTGACAATTTAAAGCAAGTTGGATATACATTGAGAAATGTAGCCAGTGAGTTACTGGACAGAGATGCATAAGAGGATTTTTACATCAGCAGGGAAGCAGTTTCCCTCGTGTGCTTCCCCTCTCTCCGTATTCTGTTCACACTCATACATTGGATATAGTGGTTTTCATTTGTGTCTCTCCCTGCATCTTGAGCCGCTTGGTAGCTTTTTTTAGGGAGGGGCATCTGTATTCAAGTGATCAATGCTGTGTGGAGCAGTCGCACAGCTTGGAAAGTATGAAGATACGCTTTGTACTTCGCTTGTTTGGAACGTTACTGTGAGAAACCAGGAGAATTTGAGACAGGAGATGACTATGACAGTCACAAAAGAAACAATGACCAATGAACAGCGCAAATCTGTTGCCCTTGAATATCTGAAGCGACTTGACAGAGGCGAAGGGTTCTATGACCTGTTCGACGATAATGCACAGGTCTACTTCCCTAAATGCGGTGTTGCGAATGGTCAAAAACAGGTTGAGCAGCTTTTCACCGACCTGATCTCCATCTTAAAGTCCGTTGTCCACGACAATGCCTACTTCAACTACATCATTCAGGAGGACTTCGTTGTTGTGGAAGGTACCACCTCTGGAACAACAGCCGACGGCGTTGAGTGGCGCGCTGGTGTCAGCCATGCGGGTCGCTGGTGCGATGTCTTTGAGATACGAGATTTCAAGATACAGCGACTCTACATCTATCTGGATCCCGACTATGCAGGAGCGGATACCGCACGCTATCCGTGGCTCAACCAAAAATAGCAGTTGTGCCAGCAAAAGACGGAGGGAAACATGAATCCACAGATCGAAACAGATGTTCTCATCATCGGCAGCGGCCCCGCTGGCGCGTCGGCAGCACTCTACCTGAGCACCTATGGCGTGGAGAACGTAGTGCTCACCAAGTACCGCTGGACCGCCAACACGCCGCGATCGCACATCACGAACCAGCGCACCATGGAAATCTTGCGCGACATGGGCGTCGAGGCGGATATCATCGAGAAGTCCTCCCCCCAGGAGCTTATGAGCAATAACGTGTTCTGCACAAGTCTGGTCGGGGAGGAGCTTGGACGACTGCGTGCGTGGGGCACTCACCCAAGTCGGATGGCGGACTATACGCTCGCCAGCCCATCGCGCATCTGCGACTGCCCGCAGACCATGTTGGAGCCGATCCTTCTCAGCCACGCCGCCGCCCGCGGGTCGCGGATCCGTTTCGATACTGAGTACCTTGCACTTGAGCAGGATGCCGACGGTGTGACCGCAACGGTGCGCGACCGTATTGGCGGCAGAACCTATCAGATCAGGGCGAAATACCTCCTCGGCGCTGACGGAGGTCGCAGCATAGTTGCCAGGGACATCGGCTTATCCATGGTGGGACAGATGGACATCGCAGGGAGTATAAACATCCTCGTCCGTGCCGACCTCTCAAAATACGTTGCCTATCGACCAGGCGTGCTCTACTGGGTACTGCAGCCTGGATCTGATATCGGCGGCGTTGGGATGGGTACCATTCGTATGGTGCGTCCCTGGAACGAGTGGCTGATCATTTGGGGGTATGACATCAACGAGCCACCTCCTGTCCTCGATGAGGCGACGGCGACTAGGATCGTGCATAACCTGATTGGAGACAACACCATCCCGGTCGAGATCCGCTCCACGTCACTCTGGAGCATCAACCACCTGTATGCAACGAGTTACTCGAATGGGCGTGTGTTCTGCATGGGCGACGCCGTCCACCGACATCCGCCGAACAACGGACTCGGCTCGAATACGTCCATCCAGGACTCTTACAACCTGGCCTGGAAGCTCGCTTTAGTGCTGAAGGGAAAGGCCGATCCCTCGCTGCTGGAGACCTACAATGACGAGCGGGTACCCATCGGACAGCAGATTGTCGAGCGTGCGAACAAAAGTATCATAGAGACCGGTCTGATCTATGATGCCCTCCTCGGACCGAGTGACACGCGGAATGTTGAGCAGATGCGTACAAGTTTGGAAGCGCGCAAAGAGAATACGCCAAAGAGTGCCGAGCAGAGAGAGAAACTACGCAAGGCCATCGAGCACAAGAATTACGAGTTCAACTGCCACGGCGTCGAGCTTAATCAGCATTATCACTCCGCTGCCGTAATCTCGGATGAGACGCCTGAGCCCACCTCTACCCGTGATACTGAGCTCTATTACCAGCCCACCACCTGGCCTGGCGCACGCTTGCCCCACTGCTGGCTGGAGTACGCAGGGCTGACCGTCAGCACGCTGGACCTGGCGGGCAAGGGTCGCTTCACTCTCTTCACTGGCATTGGAGGCGAGGCCTGGCAAGAGGCGGCGGCAGAAGTCTCCGCTCACACTGGCGTGGAGATTGCCTGTTTTAGGATCGGCCCTGGCTGCGAAGTGCTCGACCTCTACGACGACTGGGCACGCCTGAGGGAGGTGGCCGAGAGCGGCTGCATATTAGTACGGCCCGACGCCCAGGTGGCATGGCGGCAGCATGTCATAGCCGATGACTGCGTCGCGGAGCTTGCTCGAACGATGGCACGGATCCTGGGCCGCTAACATCTACCGAGCGACGGAGATGCCTGATAATCCTCGTGCGTTACACTGCCCGTAGTTTGAGCACTACCTAGCTCGCAGGTATCCTGCATGAGCAGGCTATGAGGAAGCGTTAGAACTGAGAAGAAGGCTGATTAGAGAGCCATCCTCTCAGTTCTAACGCTTCCCTGTCGAAATCCTTCACCCCTTGCTTGCTACTCAAAACTATGTTATACTCTTCCTAAGGCAACACCATGCCCCTTATCAGAACTCGTAGCACCCACCCGCCGCTACCGCTCTTCTACCATCCATGAAAAAAAGACGTGTCGCAAATGTCCCGAGGTCGCAAATGTCCCGAGGTCGCAAATGTCCCGAGGCCACAAATGTCCCGAGGTCGCAAATGTCCTAACCCACTCAAAGTCTCGCAGATTCACGATCACATCAGTCGCAAATGTCCCGAGGTCGCAAAAATCTGAGGTTACAAATCTCTCACCCACAACCCACTCAAAAACTCACGCTCCCAAGAGTCACAAAGTCCCAAATGTCCTGAGGTCACAAATGTCTCAAGCATCACAAAGTCTCATGCATTTTCCTTTCGGACGCCATGCAATATCGCTGAAGATTTGGAGTCACAAATGTCCCATTCATCACAAAGTCCCACACAGGAAAACCCTGCCGCAATAGGCAGCAAAAAGACGTTTGAGAAACCCTGATACGAAAGAGGGGATAATTTACTTTGACTACTAGTTGTGCTTAGAGTATAATCCATAAAGTTTAGGTGAGCTACAACGATGTTGGTGAGCTACTGCTTACCTGGTCAAAGAAAAAGGAGCATAACGTGTATGCCTGCAAGCAATGCATCGTATTTACCCTCTGGTCGTTCACCAGATGTTGACAAGTTTGTTGACCACTTTTTGTCATTAATGTGTGATCGCAGTCGGCGACAAATCTTAGAATTGTTAGCGGATCCACTTGAGCAAGAACGCACGGAACATGAGATGATAGAATGTCGCTCTACTGATATTGCCAAGAAATTGGGGCTTGCTCCTGCCACCGTTTCGGGGCATTTACGTCAACTAGCTGATGCCAAATTGGTGCATTCGCGCAAAGAAAGCAACGAAGTGTATTACCGACTAGCCAATCACAAACTTATAGATACCTTTCGCGATTTATTGCTTGCTTTGCACCAAGAACACGATGTTCGCCTACCGACAAAAGATCTGAATTAATTAGTAAAACGCTGTACAATTCGCTGTTTCCCTTCATGTGACGAGCAGGGATACAAGGGGCCGCCGCCCCTTGACTGGGTTCTAGGGCTGCGCCCTAGTCTTGCCTCCCTTCCTGCCGCTGCAAGCAGGGATACAAGGGGCCGCCGCCCCTTGACTGGGTTCTAGGGCTGCGCCCTAGTTCCCTTCCCTACCCGGCCGCCGTAGGCGGCCAGTCAAATGAGTGTGGCCAGAGCAC
>JBBQXY010000083.1:0-24195 GCA_038209195.1 Ktedonobacterales bacterium
ATACGCTCAGCCAGGCTGCGCTTCCCATCCAACATTAATTTACTGGTAAAGCGAGCTACGTTTCGGCTTTTGTACTTCGCATCCGGTACATCAGGCCGTTTCACAACTTTTTTACGTCTTGGCACAGTCTGCCTCCTCATCAACGAATTTGCTTGGTTCTCATCGGTCCCCGCTGTTGGGGCCTGAGCATCTCTAGTAGCTAGTCGACGCGCCTCTTCCTTGCGTCCTGGGGAAGTCTTCCGTATTTCTTCTCATCAACTCTATGCTTGCTTTTGCACAAGCATCCACAGCCAATATAGGGAGGAGATGATAGCAACCATGTCTGTTCAACAGCACATGTAGCCGAAAACTGTATCCCAATTTCTTCAAGATAGCGGACACCAGAAAAGGCGTCGATTTCGACTGCGGGGGAATATCTCTTATCCCTCACAATCTCCTTCGGACGCCTACACGCGAGCGCCTATCCTCGCAAAAGGAGGACACTCGACTCTCATCGCAAATGGACGGTCACACAGCGTAAACAAGTATCTTCGCCGACCATCGATTTGCCATGATGTGCGATTTGCCGACCTACCTGAGGCGTCAGGTGGTATCGGGCTAAACTGGACACGCTCTATTGTAACAGGAATGTGCATAAAGCACAATGCGTGCCAGCCGGGCGCAATGAATCGCGCCCCTATCTCTTACCTTTGGTAGCAGCAGCCACCTGCCCAGGTTTGGGCCGTTTGGCTCCATATTTCGAGCGACCGCGGCGGCGTTTTGTCACGCCATCACTATCCAGGGTACCACGAACGATGTGATAGCGCACGCTTGGAAGGTCCTTCACGCGTCCACCACGGATGAGTACAACTGAGTGCTCTTGCAAATTATGCCCTTCACCCGGAATGTAAGCAGTAACTTCCATCTGGTTAGACAAACGAACACGGGCGATCTTACGCATAGCCGAGTTCGGCTTCTTGGGCGTCATAGTACGCACCTGGGTGCAAACACCACGCTTCTGTGGCGAGCCACGCAGGCGGGAGGTCCGGTTCTTCAGCGCGTTGTAAGAATACAACAGGGCCGGAGCCTTAGACCTTCTTTCCTTGTTTGACCGGCCCTTACGGACCAATTGATTGATCGTCGGCAATGAACGATCCTCCCTATCCTCTTTATCTTCATGAGGGCGCAAATATTCGCGCCCCCACATCACATACGTGCGGACTTTAAGTCTATCACTCCTCGCCCAAACTGTCAAGTGATGGAATGACTGAACTACTAAGAGTACCAGCCCCCACGCCCACAGTGCTCGCACCAATGCCAGCCATCGAGGCCGCATTGGTGGCGGACAGCCGTGCGGCTGCCGCCTGCTGGCGTGCGATCTGGTCACGGCGTCGCTGCGCGATGCCCGAACCAGCCGGAATGAGCTTACCAATAATCACGTTCTCTTTGAGGCCCACCAGATGATCTGTTTGCGCCTCAATTGCGGCTTCAGTCAGCACACGAGTCGTCTCCTGGAACGAGGCCGCCGCCAGGAAGCTATCTGTGTTGAGCGATGCCTTCGTGACACCGAGCAATATGGTTTGCGCGGTGGCGGGCTCGCCGCCCTCAGCTAATACGCGAGCATTGGTATCGGCATAGACAAAACGATCCACGAGGTCCATTGGTAGCATCTCGGTATCACCCGGCTCCTCAACTTTCACGCGCCGGAGCATCTGGCGGATGATGACTTCGATATGTTTGTCACTGATGTACACACCAGTGCTACGATAAACGCGCTGCACTTCTTTCACGACATACATCTGGACAGCATCGGCACCCTGGATGCGTAGGACATCCTGCGGGTCACGCTGACCACTGGTGATGGGAGTACCAGCCTGGATTTTCGCACCATTAGCAACGATGATGTTGCGCGAAACAGGGATGGCATACGAACGTTCCTCGCGCTCTTCAAAGCGAATGGTCAAGAGGCCATCGGCATTAATGAAGATTTCGCCCTCGGTACGTGCGATCACCGGCACCGGCTCATTGCCATTTTCCGCGGGCATCATCGCAATAATTTGCTCTTTCAGCACCTGGTCCCGATCGGTGATCAGGTTTGTGCTGCCAGCGGGCAAAGGATATTCGTCGAAGATGACATTGGTCGAGACAACACGCACGGTACGGGCCGCACTGTTCTCATCCTTGATGATCTCCACGACGCCATCGATCTCACTGATCTCAGCCTTGTCTTTCGGGACACGGGCCTCGAACAGTTCTTCGACACGCGGCAGACCCTGTGTGATGTCACCCTGTGCTCCCGCGATACCACCGGTGTGGAAGGTACGCATGGTTAACTGTGTACCAGGCTCACCAATGGACTGCGCGGCAATGATGCCGACAGCCGAGCCGATTTTCACCAGCGCATTGGCGGCAAGGTCGCGCCCGTAGCACTTGCGGCAGATACCGCGGTGCGCCAGACAAGCCAGCACTGAGCGGACACGAACCGCTTTGATGCCCGCGTTAACGATCTCATCGACCATATCGTCGGTCAGCTCGTCGCCGGGCTCGATGTGGTCAAAGCCAGGAATGGCTTCGGCCAGTACGCGCCCAATCAAGCGGCTACGGATATCTGGCAGCATCATCTCTTTGCAATCAGCTTCGTTGATGAGGATACCATCAGTCGTGCCACAATCTTCATCGTTGACAATGACATCCTGCGCAACGTCGATCAGGCGGCGCGTCAGGTAGCCCGACTCTGCTGTACGCAGAGCGGTATCAGCCAGACCTTTACGAGCACCATGGCTACTGATAAAGTACTCCAAGACCGAGAGGCCTTCACGGAAGTTACCACGAATTGGCACATCAATGATACGTCCCGACGGGCTTGCCATCAGGCCGCGCATACCCGACAATTGGCGGATCTGTTGGAATTTCGCCTTGGTTGCGCCCGACTTGGCGATGGTATAAATGGAACCGTAGGGGTCAAGGGTGGCCTCAACCATTTTGGTCACATTTTCCGTAGCCACATTCCAGGCATCAACGGTTTGCGTATACTTCTCATGATCGGTGATCAAACCGTCACGATACTGCTCGTCCAGTTCAGCAATCTTGGCATCGGCTATCGCCAATTCTGCTTGCTTACCGGGCGGCACTTTCACATCGCTAATCGCGATGGTTGCGCCAGCTTTGGTCGCAAAGGTAAAACCGAGACGTTTGATCTCATCGGCCAGTTCAGCCGTCTTTATGCGACCATACTCTTTGAAGCACTCACCGATGACTTGTTTCAGGTTCTCTTTCTTCATCGCGTAGTTCTTGAAGCGCAGTCGCTCCGGTAGAGCTTCGTTGAAGATGATACGCCCGACCGTGGTCTTGACGCGCTTGCCATGCGCATGCATGGTTGGCTTCTCAGGTGGTGGATTGTCGTAGACCTCCACATCACCGAGGCGGACTTCGATCAATGCCTGCAACTCAATGACGCCATGCTCGTAAGCCAGCAGAGCCTCGGTCGCATCGGTAAAGATACGGCCTGCGCCCCGTTTGTCCGGGCGGTCCTGCGTCAGGTAGAAGCAGCCCAACACCATATCCTGGCTAGCACCGATAGACGGTTCACCAGTACCAGGAGCCAGCAAGTTGCGTGTCGAGAGCATGAGCTGGCGGGCTTCGTCCTGCGCCTTATCAGAGAGCGGCACATGGACGGCCATCTGGTCGCCATCGAAGTCAGCGTTGAAGGCTGAACAGACCAGGGGGTGCAGTTGAATAGCACTACCCTCAACCAGAATAGCCTCGAAAGCCTGAATACCCAGTCGGTGCAACGTTGGCGCACGGTTCAGCAGCACTGGATGGTCTTTAATGACCTCTTCCAGCACATCCCAAACCTCCGGCTTGACGCGCTCCACAAAACGTTTCGCGCTCTTGATATTGTGTGCGAAGTTCTGCTCCACGAGCTTCCGCATGACGAATGGCTTGAAGAGTTCCAGAGCCATACGCTTGGGCAGACCGCACTGGTGCAGTTTCAAGTCCGGGCCGACCACAATAACGGAACGGCCAGAATAGTCCACGCGCTTCCCAAGCAAGTTCTGGCGGAAGCGACCCTGCTTACCCTTGAGCATGTCGGACAGGCTCTTGAGTTTGTGGTTGCCTGAGCCAGCTACAGCACGACCGCGGCGTCCATTGTCAATCAGGGCGTCGCAAGCCTCCTGCAACATACGCTTTTCGTTGCGAATGATGATCTCTGGTGCGCTCAACTCCAAAAGTCGCTTGAGACGATTATTGCGGTTGATCACACGACGATACAGGTCATTCAGGTCAGAGGTGGCGAAACGTCCACCATCAAGCTGCACCATTGGGCGCAGATCAGGCGGCAACACGGGTAGCACCGTGAGGATCATCCACTCTGGCGAGGTATGCGATTTACGGAAAGCCTCGACAACTTTCAGCCGCTTGGTGGCCTTTTTGCGTCGCTGCCCCACTGTTGAGCTAATCTCACGACGCATATCTGTCGATAATTTGTCCAGGTCCAGGCCGGAGATCAATTCACGAACTGCCTCCGCGCCCATACCAGCACGAAAAACGCTGCTAAAATTGTCTTTTAACTCGCGATAGCGATTCTCCTGGAGCAGGTCCATCTTTTTGATGCCTTCCAGGTCGCGGCGCAACAGCTCCAGACGCTGCCGATGATCGGTGCGCTCAGTCTCCAATTGCGTCTGCACTGTGTCAATTTTGCCCTGGTATTCCAGGCTGGTGCGCTCATCATCGCCTTCGCGCCCTGAACGCGCCTCGTCAATCTCACGACGCGCAGCCTCTGCGATGTCATTGCGGAACGTCTCGGCTTTCTGCTCCAACGATTCCAGGTGACGCGGTGACACTGTGTCTCCGGCCTTGGCAATCGTCTGGTCAGTGGGTTCAAAGACGACATCGTCCTCGCTCACCTGGCCCATAAACTCGCGCAACCGTGCCAGCGTCTCGCTTTCAACCCGGCGTGCAGTTTCCAGGTCCTGCTCGCGGCGCGCCTCAATCTCTTTGCGATCATTTTCAATGCGATTACGCGCATTAAGTATCTCGCTATCGCGTTTGGCTTTTAAGTTGTCAACGCGCTCGATCACCTTGCCATCCAAGTTCTGATCAAGGCTGAGCGTTTCCTCATCCAAGCGCATCAACTCGCGTTGACGAGCCTCTTCATCAATATTCGTGATGACATAGAGCGCAAAGTAGAGGATGCGCTCCAGGTTACGGGGTGAAAGATCGAGCAAGAGGCCAATACGACTCGGCGTTCCCTTGAAGTACCAGATATGGCTCACGGGGGATGCCAACTCAATGTGGCCCATGCGCTCACGGCGCACCTTGGAACGAGCTACCTCTACACCGCACTTATCACAGACAATACCTTTAAAACGCACACGTTTATATTTACCGCAGTAGCACTCCCAGTCCTTTGTCGGACCGAAGATGCGTTCGCAGAACAAGCCATCTTTTTCTGGTTTGAGCGTACGATAGTTGATGGTTTCCGGTTTCGTGACCTCACCATAGCTCCAGCCGCGAATCTGCTCCGGGCTAGCGAGGCTTATACGGATAGCGTTAAAATCATTTACTTCGAGCATGTTACCTCCTGGTGCAGGGATACAATGGGCTGCTCCCCATCACCGCGTCAGAGCGACCCGTGCGATCGCTCCTACCATACCCTGATGCAGGGCGACCGCACGAGTCGCCCTCTACTCTCTCTATAGGGTGCCAAAAATGGTGCCAGGTTTCCCTACCATATTTGGGTGCCAAGGCGACCGCGAAGGTCGCCCTACCCTATACCCGTTAGTGGTCTCCTTCGAAACCGGACAAATTTATACCGAGTTCAGGCATCACATCGTTTGACGTGTCCTCAACGAATTGGATTTTCTGCTCATCCTCGTTGAGTACTTCGACGTTGATACCCAAGCTTTGCAGCTCTTTGACCAACACCTTGAAGGACTCAGGAACACCGGGTTCCATGATGTTCTCGCCCTTCACGATGGCTTCATACGTTTTGACACGACCAACTACATCGTCCGACTTGACGGTCAGGATTTCCTGTAGGATATTGGCTGCGCCATACGCTTCCAGTGCCCACACTTCCATTTCGCCGAAACGCTGTCCGCCAAACTGCGCTTTACCGCCGAGTGGCTGCTGCGTAATCAAGCTGTACGGGCCGGTCGAACGAGCATGCACTTTGTCCTCGACCAAGTGGGCCAGTTTCAACATGTAGGTATAGCCGACGGTGATATGATTGTCAAACGGCTCGCCCGTTCGACCATCGTATAACTGCACTTTGCCAGTCTCTGGTAGATTGGCACGGCGCAAGAATTCTTCGATATCATCTTCGCTGGCCCCGTCAAAAACCGGGGTGGCGATCTTAAAACCCAGCATTTCAGCGGCCCAACCAAGGTGAGTTTCCATGATCTGACCGATATTCATACGGTGCGGTACGCCCAACGGGTTCAGAATGATGTCAACAGGTGTGCCGTCCGGCAGGAATGGCATGTCTTCAATCGGCAATACCCGCGAGATAACACCCTTGTTCCCGTGGCGTCCAGCCATCTTGTCGCCTGCACCAATTTTACGCTTCTGTGCAATACTGACACGCACCAGTTGATTGACGCCGGGTGGCAATTCGTCGCCCGCGTCACGCGAGAAGACTTTGACCTCGACAACCTTACCGCGCTCTCCATGAGGAACGCGCAGGGAGGTGTCTTTCACTTCACGCGCCTTCTCACCGAAGATAGCGCGCAACAGTTTCTCTTCCGCCGTAAGCTCCGTCTCACCTTTCGGGGTGATCTTGCCAACCAGGATATCCTGTGGCCCGACCTCGGCACCGACGTAGATGATGCCGCGCTCATCAAGGTTGCGCAAGCCTTCCTCACCAACGTTCGGGATGTCCCGTGTGATCTCCTCTGGCCCTAGCTTGGTATCACGAGCATCGACCTCGTACTTCTCAATGTGGATCGAGGTGAAGTAGTCTTCACGCACGATGCGCTCGCTGATCAGAATGGCATCTTCGTAGTTACCACCTTCCCAGCTCATAAAGGCGACGAGGATATTTTGTCCTAGTGCCAGCTCGCCATTCTCCGTCGAGGAGCTATCCGCGATAACCTGACCGACGTTCACGTAATCACCTTTGCGCACAAGTGGTCGCTGGTTGATACAGGTCCCAGCATTCGAGCGCACAAACTTACGCAGACGATAGTTATGCACCTCACCATTGTCATCCACGATCTCAATCTTACGAGCGGTGGCGGAAACAACTTCGCCGCTGGCCCGACAGACCTGCACCTGACCGGAGTCGATGGCGACCTGTCGCTCAATACCGGTTCCGCAGATAGGTGACTGCGGTCGCAGTAGCGGCACGGCCTGACGTTGCATGTTCGCGCCCATCAATGCACGGTTCACGTCATCGTGCTCAAGAAAGGGAATAAGCGCGGTCGCGACACTGACAGTCTGGCGTGGTGAAACGTCCATGTAGTCCATGCTATCGGCGTTCTCTTCCGAGAACTCACCCTGATAGCGAGCCAGTACACGCTCTTCCGTGAATTCGTTAGTCGCTGACAGTTTGGCATTGGCCTGGGCGATCCAAAAGTTCTCTTCATCGTCGGCTGTGCGATAATCCACGTCAAGCGTTACATACGGCTTGATGCGTACTTCCGTGTCACCGAGAATGCTGGACAACTGGGCGAACAGAGCCTCATCGACGCGCACACGAGTGCGTGCCTTAATCAGCACTTCGCCATCTTCCGTCACGACATCCTCGCGCTCGCGCCCGACGATGCTACGGAACTCACGACCAAGCAAACGTGGATCGTTGGCCGCCATTTTTTTGACTACTTTTCGATACGGCGTCTCGACGAAGCCGTAGGGGTTGACCTGTCCATACGTCGCCAGGTTACCGATCAGACCGATATTTGGACCTTCAGGGGTCTCAATCGGGCAGATACGACCATAGTGCGACTGGTGAACATCACGCACATCAAAGCCTGCACGCTCACGAGAGAGACCACCAGGGCCAAGTGCGGAAAGACGTCGCTTATGCCCGATTTCAGCCAGGGCATTCGTCTGGTCCATAAACTGCGAAAGCTGGCTGCCACCGAAGAATTCCTTCATCGCCGCAACAACCGGGCGAATATTGATTAAAGCGTTAGGAGTCGCCTGTCCTGGCTCCTGAATACTCATACGCTCTTTGACAACGCGCTCCATACGCAAGAGACCAACGCGGAACTGCGTCTGGATCAGCTCACCCACACAACGCACACGACGATTGCCCAAGTGGTCGATATCGTCCTTGCGCCCATGTCCATTATTCAACTGCACGAGGCGGCGCATAATGTTGACCAGGTCATCCTGGGTTAAGGTACGCAGGCTCTGCGGGAGAGAGAGGTCTAACTTACGATTGAGTTTGTAGCGTCCAACGCTGCCAAGGTCATAGCGGCGAGCGTTGAAAAACAGGTTTCTCACCAGCGAACGAGCATTATCAATGGTGGCGGGGTCACCTGGGCGCAACTTCTTGTAAAGTTCGAGCAGGGCCTCGTCTTCTTTCTTGACCGGGTCGCGATCAAGCGTCGCCTGAATGTAACGCACATTCGGATCGTTATCGACATCACGGAAGGCATCAAGAATTCCCTGATCAGTTGTGAGATCAAGGTCTTCGATAAGATGCGCATTTTGCTCTTTAGCCAGGCTAGCGATAGCCCGCAACAATGTCGTAATCGGCAGTTTACGTTTACGGTCGATCTTGACGGTTAAAAGGTTTTTATTGCTTGTCTCAAATTCGAGCCATGCGCCACGACCAGGGATAAGCTTGGCGGCGAATAGTCTGCGACCAGTAGTGGCATCTTCATCAGCGGTGAAGTAGACACCAGGGGAACGGACAAGCTGACTGACAACGACGCGTTCTGCGCCATTGATAATAAAGGTACCCTCTTTAGTCATCAACGGGAAATCACCCATGAAGATATCCTTCTCGATGATCTCACCAGTCTCTTTATTGATCAGGCGGGCCTTCACATTCAAGGGCGCGGCATACGTGGCATCGCGGTCACGACACTCGTCCTCGCTATATTTGGGCTTGCCAAATGGCTCTGCGGGTACGATAAATTCGAGGCTTAAATTTTTACCTGTAAAGTCTTCAATAGGAGAGATTTCTGCAAAAAGTTCGCGTAGACCTTCTTTCTTAAACCATTCAAAGGAGTCGAGCTGAATTTGAATCAGCCCCGGCATTGGCCGTATATCCGGGATACGTGCGAATGAGACACGCTCAGGGAGAGCCACAGCCCTGCTGCTAACTACCATGTAAAGAGTTCTCCTCTCACCTTGTTGCCCACATGAGGAAACCAACAGACACATTGGAGATACGCGAAGATGCGCATCTCTGTGCAAACGAAAAAAACGGAAAAAAAGGTATTACTTTGATGATTGCTTGCCGACTGAACACCTGCTGATGTCTAATAACGCCTGTGTTGAAAAACGTTCTATGACAAGAAAAGTAACCGCACATTGCTAACGCAAGCGGTTACTCCTACTCCTCTACACCTTCAAATTGTGTTCGACTTACCCACATAGCACATCCACCGTTTCAATAAACCAGTAGCTATATTTAATAACAACGAAAGACGCTACAATATTCCATACACGCTGGTACTTCTGTGCTATTGCACATCACGCGCATTATACACACCACCGTCCACAAAAACCGCTGAAACGGCTCGTCATATGTTCAGCCCAAAAAGAGCTACATAGGGCATAGCGGGTTGTTTTAGCGTCCTTGTCTCTGCTGGTAGTACCTTGTGCTTGCAGCATCCTTATTACTGTGGATGATGGGGAATGTTGTATCGTCAAAGTTTAATTCTATCTCTGCCCGTGCTTGCTATTTATGATACGACTTGCGTACACATCACGCTCTATAGTATACACGTTCTGGCAAGATATAAGTATACTACGTGAAAAAGGGGCTGTCAATAGTTTTTTGGGGGAGTTTTTGGAAACTCGCGAAAGGCAAACTTATTCGTCTTCTTCCTCATTTTCTACTACATCAAGAAACTGTTGTTTCGCCTCTTCCATTGTCTGCGCCAAGCTCATCTTCACAATCAAGTCTTGCAGCATCTCGGTGCTTTCGATAGTGCCCGCCAATCGTTTTGTCAGGCGTCCCATCTGGGGAAAGCGAGCTTGAACGATACTTGTAAGTGCCTGCTGAAAAGCCTCTAGCTGTCCTTCTTGCCGCCCTTCTTGAAGTCCTTCTTGCCGCCCCTTATTCTTTAATGCCTTGAAAGCGGGAGAATCTTCGAGAATATCGTAAAGCATTTCAAACCTCCTGGTTAGCCATTCTAAATCCGCTTGTTGATCTTCAAACGCTAGACTGAGCTATCTTTCCGGTAGGCGTGCGAGGATTTGTGTAAGGAGTGTTTCTATTTGATCAAGGCGTTTATCTATTCTATCAAGGCGTGTGGTATGGCTGCCGAGGTCTTCTTTTACTTCAACTAATCGCTGATCGACGCCGTCTAGTCGCTGATCGACACTATTGAAGCGTTTATCTACCTGTATCCGTAGTTGCATAAGTCGCTTAACGGCGTCTTCAGTTAGCCCTTTCGACATCGTTACCTGCATTGCCATTTCCTGATAGTAGGAAGTTGCTTCGGCTTTGAACTGATCGAGATTATATTCTAATGTAGTTATTCGTTCGTCTGATGCTGGCATGGAACTTACCTTCCATTCTTCTCTCATACAGAGAACATGGCTCAATCATTCGGCTTATAGGTCGGTACTATTATAGCATAGGTTGGCTATGCTGACGAGGGCCAATTCCTGTTTTTTGTAGAGCTTATTTGAATTGCATGATAATTAGCGGAAATGGCTTGTCGAGGGAAAAGCGAAGCGGAATCAGAAACTACACCAACGCCGTGGAGACAGAGCTTGCCGCGGCTTCCAGAGCAGCTTCGATCTCATCGCCAAGCTGTGGGTTCCAGGTGCGTTGCTCACCGAGCCAACGCTCGCGTAACAGGTACAGCAACAGACGCTGATCCTCGTGGTTCAAGCTATTGAGGTCAATCATGGACTCTGGCGCATCGGGATAGATGATAGTGAGCACAAAGCCGTCGATGGAGAGAGCAGCCTGGTTGGTAAGACCATAGAGGTGTGGCGATCCCATCTTTTTACAGAACGAGATGCTGCCGACCAGTCCGATAATCACGAACAAAAAAGATGGTACTGCAATCGCCAGGCCCGCTATACTCAGCATAATCATAACTACCGTTCCCAGCACGCTCCAGAGCGGCGCTGTAAGCTGGAGAGTCCAGCCCAGCAACATTTCAGGCAGCAGAGCTGCCAGGGCGGCGAGAAAGCAGGACAGGGCAGTACCAACCAGCCAGAAAATACTGGAGAGGTTTTCGTGCGAGAGGTCGCGTACCGTTAGCGCGCTATCGCTGAGTACCAGCATTTCCTTGCGGTAGCCAGCACGCAGCGCATAGAGAAAACGCACAATCAGAACACAGCCCACCAGAGAGATCAGGCTAATAAAGCAACAAAGTGCGAGGAGGGCGTCCTGCCATTTCAGAAACGGCGTAAAGTCATGGGTATAGGTGGGAAGCAGCTTGACGCCAAAGAAGGCAGAAGAGACAACACAAAGCAAAAAGGCGAAGCATAACAACCATCCCAGCAGACCAGTTTTTCTATAGGCTTTCCGTCCAAGACGGAACTGGTAAGTACGGAGTGCCGACTGTATCATAAAGCACCTGATGTATTCCCAATTTGTGTACAATGTTCTCGTTACTATAACTCTAATACGAATCAGTGCAGCCAAATAGTTGCAGATGTGCGTAAAGCTGGACTATTGGTTCAGGGGTGCAAATGATTTCGGAGGTCTTCAAAGAGCACGGTCTGGAGGTAGCGTTCGGCGGCACTGGGGAAAATCGTGACAATGACCTTACCACGATTGTGCTCTTTACGGGCCTCTTGCAGGGCAGCCCAGGCCACCGCCCCACTGCTAATCCCTACCGAAAGGCCTTCCGTTTCCAAAAGCTGGATAGCGGTCGCGATTGCGTCTTCATCGGTGACAGGCACAATTGCGTCAATGAGATCAACCTTGAGCGTATCAGGCTGGAAGCCCGCACCCAGACCCTCGATGCGATGGGGGCCAGGCCGACCACCGGAGAGTACCGCACAGGATGCAGGCTCGACGGCAATGACTGCAAGATCGGGATTGCGCGCCCGCAGTCCCTCCGCGACGCCTGTCAAGGTACCGCCTGTGCCAACGCCAATCACTACCATGTCCACCGCGCCACCAGTATCCTCCCAGATTTCGACGGCAGTTCCCTCCCGATGAGCACGCGGATTGGCCTGATTGTAAAATTGTTGCGGGAACCAGGTATTGGGCAGGGTCGTGCGTAACTCGATTACTTTGTTGATGGCACCCCGCATCCCTTGATTACTCGGCGTCAGCAGAACCTGAGCACCAAAACGCCGTATCAGCAAGCGGCGTTCCAAGGGGATGGTATCGGGCATGGTGAGAATGCATTGGTAGCCACGAGCGGCGGCAATCCACGCCAGGGAAATGCCCATATTGCCACTGGTCGGCTCGGTGATGATGCCGCCAGGGCGTAAAAATCCCTGGGCTTCGGCCTCGCAAATCATCTGCAAGGCGACGCGGTCTTTCACACTGCCACCAGGACTAAACATTTCTAGCTTGGCTAGCACCGTGGCACCTGCGCCCGCAGTCACGCGCTTTAACTCAACAATAGGGGTATGTCCGACGAGATCGGTCACATCTTTTGCCCAGTGGGCCATAACTTCACCTGATTATTTGTGTTTATCTACATCTCCTCGCGTGTACCAGCATGCACCTGAATTATTCGCGAGGACTACCGATGAGCAGCTTCGTCTTGAAACTAGTGCTTTGTTGATCTTCATGTGATAAGCGGGGATGCAAGGGGCCGCGCCCCTTGACTGGGTTCTAGGGCTGTGCCCTAGTTCTCCCTCTCTTCCTGCCGCCGCAGGCGGCATTTCAAATGATGATCAACAGAGTACTAGCTATCTGGTAGCAAGGCCTTAATCATACGGAATAGCTCTTCCATTTCAAAAGGTTTGTGCAGTAATAGTCCTTCGTGTAAACCCATGCGATGGAGTTCCCAATCATAGCTAGCAGTGATAACAATAATGGGCGTATTTTTCGTATTGCTATGCCCACGCAATATCTTGTAGAGCGATGCCCCATCGAGATTAGGTAAGCCGACATCCAGTAAGATCAGGTTTGCGCCCAATTCTGGTAAGCGAGCTTGGGCATCTTGACCATCCGCGAAAACGTGCAGCCGCCATTTCCCGACCTGCCCCAACATATCACAAAACATGACTGCCAGTTTTGCATCATCTTCCACTATAGCTATCAACTTCTCATTATCTGCCGTCTTTTGCTGTTCAATAGCCACTTTCTACCCCTATTCACCATACACCAATCAATATTCCTTCCCTCCTCCCACTCCACTTTCCTACCATCCATCACCCATACATTACAGCATTAAATATAGTACATTGTTTCCATACTACCCGTGTGATGGCGCTGCGCCAACTCCTCGATAGTAGTAGCGGTCAATATGTTCTGCGTCATCTCGTCAATCTTTTGCCATACCTCTCGTAAGGCACAGCCCGGCGATAATTTACAAAAATCTGGGTTTGGGAGGCATTCCATTGGCGGAACATACCCCTCCAAAGCTTGCATCACTTGCGCCATCGTGATTTGCGCTGGCGATTTTGCCAGCATATGCCCTCCCTTTGGCCCACGCACACTTTTTACCAGACCTTCTTTGCGCAGAGCCATCAAGATTTGATCGAGATACTGCTCCGGTATGTATTGACGTCTCGCGATATCCGCGCTTTCAATTGGCCCTTGACCATAGTATGCCGCCATATCAAGCATAGCACGCAGACCATAGTCGCCCTTCATTGTGAGTTTCATACGTTGGACCTTTCCAGAAAGGCTCTGCGACAAGACGATTTAAGAGACGAGTTGCTATAGAGTATCACCATCACACGTAGGATTCCTTACTGCTAGGATATATCAGTAAGGAATTGCTGTCAATATAGCATAGCACTTGCTAGGTGAATAAATCCCTCCGTAGGGCGCGATTTATCGCCGCCACCAGCCGATTTATCGGCCCGTCCGTCCCCCTACACTTCCTAGAGACAGGGAACTCATAGAACAGCTCGTGTCACACGCGGTGAAAAGGTAAGGCCCAGAACCATACCGCGATAGCGAAAGACACGCTACCCGCGATGACAAAAAGGTGGAAAATTTCGTGGAAGCCGAAGACACGCGGGAATGGGTTAGGCCAGCGTCGTGCATAAATTACGGCTCCAATGGTGTATAACAGTCCTCCTAGCAATAGCAGTGCGACTACCGACCATGGCACGACGAGCAAAAAAGCAGGGATGGCGAGTACCACAACCCAGCCCATGCCAACATAGAGACCAGCAGTGACCCAACGCGGCGTATGGAGCGTAAAGGTAGCCACGCTCGTACCAAGCACAGCTAACGTCCAAATAACCAGCAAAATCGTAGGGCGCAGCCAGCCGCTGAGCAGGTTAAAGCAGAGAGGGGTATAGGTGCCAGCGATGAGGATGAAGATATTGGCATGGTCAAGGGCGCGAAATTTGCGGCGCACCGGTTCGCGCCAAGTCCCGATATGGTACAGCGCACTGACAGTATATAACTCAATCATGCTGAGGCCATAAACGAGCATGGAAACCAGCTTCGGCAAGTCAGTCCTGCTCTGCCAACATAACGCCACCGTTAACACGACAGAGCCAACCGCCGCAATAGCATGAAACCAACCACGCAGCAATGGTTTCAGAACGATTGCGGGCAGTTGGATGTTCTTGGCTTCTTCTTGTTGGCTTGGTACGCTCTCCGCCACCTTGGTAATAGCTTTCATGGTAGGATTATCATTATACCCTCAAGTATACAGGCAGTCTGTACCGTTGTACATGTTGCTGGCTAACAGGCTAACAGGCTAACAGAACCATTGGCACAACGTCCTGATTAATTTCTGCTGAGAAAAACGCAACCTTGCAGTATTTGCTTGCACTTAACACAAGGCGGTATCTATAATGGAATGAGGAAATATTCCCAGGTGTAGCCAGAATGTCGCTATCACTAACCAAAACCAATCATAGCTAGTTCTACGTAATAAGAGAGACGGCTACTTCTCCAAGACAAGAATGTTTTGGTTGTATTGGGGCTTCGCCTCACATTCATGGTCGCACGATAGGAGGGTACAACTCACTATGCAGCAGAATGCATTCGGAAGAGGAAACCAGGACTGGAATGCTGGCGGGCAACCTGAAGAAAAGTCAGGTGCTAAGTCCGCCGTGCTAAAAGTTCTGGTCATAGAAGATGAAGAAAATATTGTCGAGCTTATTAAATTAGGCCTCCGCTACGAAGGTTTTCAGGTAGAGGCGGTTTCGGATGGCTTGCAGGGGGTAGCTGCTGCACAGCGTATCGATCCCGACATGGTAATTTTAGACCTCGGTCTGCCGCCTACGAGTATTGATGGGTTGGAGGTGTGCCGTCTACTCCGTCTAAACCCTACTACGCAGGATTTGCCCATTTTGATGCTCACGGCAAAAGGCGAAACGCAGGACAAGGTGCTTGGTTTGAAAACAGGTGCCGACGATTACTTGACCAAACCATTCAGTTTTGAGGAGCTTGTTGCGCGTATTCGTGCTATTCTGCGCCGTCAACGTCGCTCATCCCGTGCCAATGGCATAAACGGTAGCGACGACGATGCCGACAGCGCGGCACGCATCTTGCAATTTGGCGATTTGCGTTTAAACATGGGAACCCGCGAAGTGACGCGAGCAGGACGGTTGATTGAATTAACGGCAACCGAGTATAATCTCCTCCACCTGTTTATGAGCCATCCACGCCAAGTGCTTGATCGCCAAACCATCCTTAACCGCGTCTGGGGCTACGATTTTCTGGGTGAAACAAATATCATCGAAGTATACGTGCGCTATTTGCGCGAGAAAATTGAAGATTCGCCCAGCACTCCACGCCTCATCCAGACGGTACGTGGAGTAGGATACGTCTTAAAAGGCTGATGAAAGACAATCGTCTTCGCAGAGGAAATAGCCCCAGAGAAACGCGTCCACAACGTTTCCGCGAGCTAGACGAGGGTAACACTATGCCAGTTGGATTGAAAAACGATTCCACAGCAACACACGCGAACAACGGAGCGGAAGCTGACCGTACAGTCAACAATGCGCGTGCTGCATTAGCACATAATCCATTTTCAGCATGGCGGCGTCGGGCCTTTTCCAGCCTACACTGGCAACTGACCTTTGTCTATACGCTCCTCTTCAGCATTCTCGTTGTCCTTTTCAGCCTATGGATAACGTACACTGTGAATCATGCCACGCTCGGCAACCTGCTCCTGAGCTTACAGGTGGGCGCGGTCGTGCTCATTGTGGTTGCTGCCATTATTCTCTTCTTCTTGACCAACTTCTTGTTACGTCCATTGCGCCGCATGTCCGACACGGCACAAGCCATCACCTTAGGAGACTTGCAACAGCGTAGACGTCTGCTCCCACTGATGGGAGGGAATGACGAGGTCAGCAAACTCGCCACGAGTTTGAACGCCATCACCGAACAAATTGAACAAGCTGCACGCACAGAGCGCAGTGCGGAGCAGCGTTTCCGCCGTCTCCTCTCCGATACCTCACACCAACTGCGCACACCCCTGACATCGTTACGCGGCTTCACTGAAATCTTACTGCGCGGTGCTAAGGACGACCCTGAAACGTCGCAGCGCATTTTAAAGTCAATGAAGAACGAAGCTGAACGCATGACACGCCTAATCAACGATATGTTAATGCTGGCCCGCCTTGATGATGGGACAGAGATGACCACCGAATTGATCGACCTGGTTGACGTAGCGATCGAGGGCGTTGAACACGCCAAATTGCTCGCCACCGATGGGCGAGAAGTGACCATTTTCATTGCAACCGAGGAACGCTTGGGAGTGCGCGCAAATGGCGATCGTCTGAAACAGGTGATTCATATTCTTTGCGACAATGCCATTAAATATGGACGTCCCGCGCCCGACGGTTGGATTCGCTTGCGACTTGACCAGCAAAACGGGCATGTTGTCGTACAAGTCATTGACAACGGCAAAGGTGTCCACCCTGATGATCTGCCGAAAATCTTTGATCGCTTTTATCGCGGGGAGCACATGGCCCTTTATAACCCCTCTGCCTCAGCACCACAGGGTGTAGGACTGGGCCTCTCCATTGCCCAGGCGATAGTCTATGCCCACCAGGGGCAAATCACGGTAGTAAGTTCACCCGATGTAGAAACCATTTTTACCGTACAATTGCCGTCTGCCAACAAATGATCTGTACTGGCTCTCCATCCTTCCGGGGGAACCGTAGGGCGCGATTTATCGCAATACCATTCAAATAAGAATGAACGGCAACACCGTGTGTGTAGGGACAGGGGGATGAGGGGGTGAGGACACCCTGCCTGGGGGACAGGTATCGGGGGCCTTGTGCCTGTCCTCGTGGGGGGTCTGGACATCCCACAGGACGAGGACAGGCACAAGGCCCCCCATCGACCGCCGCGTCCTTATTACCTGCCCCCCAGGCAGGGTGTTGTCCCTACACACCTCTCCCAAGCCTTATTTGAATGGTATTGCGATGTATCGGCCCGTCCTCGCCAATCCCCCGGAAGGATGGAGAGCCTCTGTACTGCGACCTGCTACATGCCAAACTCAGGGTCTGTGAATTATTGCCAATGATGCGATGGTGACTACCAGGGCGACCGCAAGGGATCGCCCCTACTATAACACGTATATCGCGCATGACAGGTTCATAGTATATAGTAGGGGCGATCCTCGCGGTCGCCCTGGCAATAATTCACAAGCCCTGTGCCAAACTTCCTAGAAGATTGACCAGCTTCGACATGCATGATACACTGCGCTCAAACGAAACACAGGAATACAATTTGAAACAGAGAGGCGTCAATCGGACGCTCGCGGAGGACAGGACGTCATGTGGACCTCGACATTAGAGCTTGATGCAGCACATGTTATCCCTACAAAAATTCTTGGACGCTTCTGGCGCGGTGCCTACTTCTCTTCTTTCGCACCGTTCCAGGTGCAGAATCTTCCACGTCAGCCATTGCCCGCTGCGAACTGGGTGCGAGTGCGGAATGTGCTGGCTGGCATCTGCGGTAGCGACCTCCACCTCATATTTGTCGATGGGGATTTCAATATTGCCCCCGCGGCTATTCCCGGCCACACGCGCTCCTACCCAGGACACGAGGTAGTGGGCGAGGTCATCGAAGTAGGAGACGAGGTGACGACCTTACACGTAGGTGATCGCGTTGTTCTGAAAAACGGTCCCAACTGCGTCACGGCGGGTTTACAGCCTCTCTGTCGCTCTTGCGCTGCTGGCAACTATAGCCTTTGTGAACAAGGCAACGTACCAGGCCCACAACCCTTTGGTGGCGGTTGGAGTGAGGAAATGCTGCTCCACGAACAGCAACTGTTCCTGGTACCCGCGGACATCAACGATATGCAAGCGGTATTGTTGGAGCCTAGCGCGGTAGCCGTCCACGCTGTCCTTCGCCACCTGCCACAAGCGGGTGATCACATTCTCATTATTGGCGCGGGTACGATAGGGCTACTCATTTTACAGGCCATTCGGGCCCTCGCACCTACTGTTGAGGTCAGCGTCTTGGCCCGTCATGCTTTTCAAGTAGAACAAGCCGCTCGCCTCGGGGCGCAGATTATCTATCCTCAAGATAGCTATAAGGAAGTGCAACGCATTACCGGCGGGCAGCTCTACCAGGGCATGTTCGGCAATCAAATGCTCATGGGTGGTTACGATGTCATTTATGATACGATTGGCAACAAACGCACTACCCATGATTCCTTGCGCTGGGCACGCGCAGGTGCCACGGTTGTCATGGTAGGGGTTAGCCTGCACCCTATGCGGGGTATCGATCTCACACCCATCTGGTATCAGGAAGTGAACTTGATTGGCACACTGGCACAAGGCATGGAAACCTGGCCACTAGGTACAGAGGAAAAAGCATCGACCTTTGATATCACGGCAGAACTTATGCTCCAGAAACGTCTTTCGCCGGAGAAATTGATTACCCATAGTTTTGCCCTCAGCGACTATCGCAACGCCTTGCTGACCGCGACACGTAAAGGAAACAATCGCGCTATCAAGGTGGTCTTTGACTATTCCAAGCAGCCACCATCGGTGGTACCCAATGTACGCGCCGCCGCACGACAACGGCAACGCCAACCCTTTACCCCTACACAGCATAGCGATCCACGCCCATCACAGCCACTTTCGCCCAACATTGACACGATGCTCCCACCTATACCCGCCCCTACTTCAGCAACACCATTGCAACCCGCATCCTCTCTTCCCCCCGAAAGAGGACCCTACGCATATAGCACAACCAATACGCCTGGCTTTTCGGGCACCTCTGGCATGTATACACCCGATGAGATAGCAGATGACAAAACTATCGTTGTCTCCACCTCTAAATTTGCTCATCACCTTCGCCAGTCACAGCCACAAGAAGTTGCACGCTCCAATGAAGATGATGTGGAATTTCAGTACGACGAAATGACAGACGCAACGGCAAAATTCGCTCGCATCAATCTCAACGCCATTTCCACCCACCCCCACACCCCTACTCCTGCTCCTTCGCCGATGGCAGAAGAAGCTGATACTACTGGAACGCAGTTCTCTGACCAATTTACGCAACCTGCCATACCTGCCAGTGCAGTAGTAGAGCCTGAAGCCACTGACAACGAACCTGACGAAGCAGCGTTTGCCGCCCCATCCTTCTCTTCGTCTGACAACGAGCTTAGCCAGGGTAGCACTCCACCACCCGTTGATACAGTTGACACAGTTGAGGTGGTGTATACAGAGAGCTCTGCTATAGTGCCACCGCTGGAACATGAAGATGAAGCAGACCCTCAGTCATCGCTAACACCCTATGCTGATGAAGACGGGGCTGACCCTCAGCCATCGCCACCAGCCTATTCTCATGCTGATGGAGCTGATGAGGAATTGTTCTTTGGTAGCCCCTCCTTTGAGGACAACGCGGATGTCCAATCCGAGCAGGCAGAGATTCCCGCGTGGCTTGCAGCACTGAATAGCGAGCCTCAATTCCTGGAAGCTCCGGATGCTGACGAGATCGTGACAGAACCCGAACCAGCAGCCACTACGCCCATAACCGAGGAAAGCGATGCCGATAGCATAACCATCGTCGTCTCTTCTTCCAAACGGACACGCGCACAGCGCAGAGCAGGGGCATTGAAAACGAAAAATACGCGAGGAACTGCACAAGCTCCCGCTTCTCTGCCTTCCAAACCAGTACTGACCACGGAAAATCAGCCCATCGTAACAAATACTACCCATGAGACGTTACAAAGTATAGGAGAGCTTTCCGCACAGGATCATGATCCTGCCTCTTCGTAAGCACAGGACGAAAACGGAACGGGAACCAATCTATGAGGAGCCTTAATGACGTCTACTAATGATCGCTCGCACAAAACTTCTATGTCTCATGCAAATCAACCATCCCATTTGGCTGGATCAGATGACGATACAGCACAGCGCATACCGATACCACCAAAGCGTCCTACCCAGGAGCATCAGCAATCGTCGGCAGCGCAACAAGTAACATGGACAGCACCGACTGTTCCACTGGCAACGGTACAACAATTACGTTCTGTTGCGCAGCCGTCCGCGCCAGCACAACCAACTTCACCACGGCAACCAGTGCCACCACAGCAGCCGCCTCCATTCGTCGCCACTGCATTTCCAGTCCCCAAACGGCGGCGGCGCGTTGCGCTACCAGTGATGATAATCCTACTGCTGCTGGCTGTTCTCATCGGATTGGGAGGCTATTTGGGACGACAGTGGGTTACAGGAACCACCGGAAGTCAAATAGTTGCCACGCAAGCGACAACACACGCTGGCCCATTTGTACAACCACCGCTGACGGCGATGGAACTCAATTCATTACAACATCTCGTCGGCTACATGAAATATAAACAACTCGCCGCCATGTACGTCGCACGTATGAGCCTGGATGTTGAATTGGGACAGCTCATTATGATTGAATATGCTGATACCTCTTACTCACCCGATCTGAATATGATGATCAACCAGTTGCATGCTGGCGGGGTCATTATGTATGAATTCCAGATGCAGACTTTTAGTCAGACCAAACATGATATCGCAGAAATGCAGCAAAACGCCACCTTCCCTTTGCTCGTCTCTACCGACGAAGAGGGCGGTCCCTATGTCCATCGTCTGAAAAACATCTACGGCTTGCGTATGTCCGCGACCGACATCTACAATACGGGCGATCCCAATGTGGCAACACAACAAGGACACAAAGCAGCGCATGACCTGTTGGCCCTGGGCATCAACGAAAATCTGGCTCCCGATGTCGATGTCAACCTCGTCAACGGCTACGATATGGTCACACGCACCTTTGGCAATGATCCGAACTCCGTCATCACATACGCGGGTGCCTATATGCGCGCCCTGCAAAGCGATGGCGTCGTCGCCTGTATCAAGCACTTCCCCGGCCTGGGTGACGCAGTCACCGATGCACACACCAGCTTGCCCGTAGTCAATCGCACCAAAGCGCAAATTTATGCCACTGAATTAGCACCCTATAAATACTTTATTCAATCGCAGAACCCACTCGACAACCCCGGCATGATTATGCCCACCGATGTGTTGATGCCAGCTATTGATCCTGTAATGCCCGCGGAACTCTCACACACGTTCATGACCGATATCCTACGCAAGCAACTCGGCTTTGACGGTGTAGCGCTGACGGATGCCCTCTATATGCAGGGCATCTCTCAGAAATGGACGATGCCAGAGGCGGCTGTGCTGGCTTTGAACGCGGGCAACGATATGTTGCTCGGCCCCAATGGCGCGGGCGAGATGATCGCCATGCTCAACGGCATCAAACAAGCCTTGAAAGATGGCACCCTCTCCAAAGCGCGCGTTGATGAAGCCGTGACACGCATCATCGCCCTCAAAATGTCCGACCACTTGATGCCAGCTATTCCACCCCAGGCGTAAAATAAAAAGAGAGCGCGGCGCAATACCTATCACACTCTCTCTAAAATATTTGATACGAGGATATTAATGGCTGTCTCTAGCAAGCAATCACCACGAGCAGTAGCACCTGACTCGCCTGAGCAAAATGTGGCTAACCATGTGACGGAGAAGCATCTCACACCGTCGCCATGGCAAACAAAGAGACACCGCCCCTTTATCGCACAAACACTGCTGCTCCTGCTCATTATTTTGCTCGTGCTTATCGCGCCGCAAGCGAATTACGAGCATGCGGTATCGCTTGCCAAAGTGCGTGACCCCAATATCGTGCAACACTTCGGACAATTTGTGCGGCAGCCCCTCAGCGCGATCCAGGTTGACGCGCTCTCAAACCTCGTGGCCCGCATGTCCTATCAGCAATTAGCGCGCTATTATGTCGCCCACATGACTCTGGATGAAGAGTTGGGGCAGCTCTTCATGGCGGAGTATTACGATACCTATTATTCGCCTGACCTCGATACCATGGTCAACAAGCTCCACGCCGGGGGCGTAGTGATGTACGCCTTCCAGATGAATACCTTCAACCAGACAAAACATGATATCGCGCAGATGCAAAAAAATGCCACGCTGCCACTGCTGATTTCAACCGATGAAGAGGGAGGCTTTGTCGAGCGGGTGCAAAATATCTTTGGGCATCACCCCGGTGCGCTGGAAATCTATCAAACGGGCAATGTCAATAACGCCGTCGCGGCGGGACACCGCATCGCGCGTGATCTCTTATCGTTGGGCATCAACGAAGACCTGGCTCCCGACGTCGATGTGCAGTTGGTGGATGGGCCAGATCAGTACTTACGCACCTGGGGCTATACACCGCAATCCGTCATTACCTATGCTGGTGCCTACATGCAAGCGGTGCAGAGCGATGGCGTCGTCGCCTGTATCAAGCACTTCCCCGGTCTGGGAGCCGCCAGTACCGATGCCCACTTCGATCTGCCGGTGGTGAAACGCACACGAGATCAAATCTACGCGACTGAACTCGCCCCCTTCAAATACTTTATTCAAACGCAGAATCAACTGCAAAGCCCCGGTATGATTATGCCCACCGACGTGTTGATGCCAGCCATTGACCCTGTGATGCCAGCAGAGCTCTCACATATCTTCATGACCGATATCCTGCGCCATGAACTGGGCTACAATGGCGTTGTTATCACCGATGCGCTTTACATGAAAGGGGTTTCCAATAAGTGGAGCCTACCACAAGCCGCGGTGCTCGCGCTGAACGCGGGGGATGATATGATCCTGGGGCCGAATGGCTCATACCAGATGATACAAATGCTCAATGGCTTGAAAGCCGCTTTGCAGAATGGCGCACTTTCCAAAGCGCGTGTTGACGAAGCAGCCGCACGTATCATCACCTTGAAGTTAGAGCGACATATAATGCCAGCAGTCGCACCCCAAGTCTATGGCTTCACAGCATAAATCAGGGCTTGCAAATAATGGCTCATTATGCACGTTCTTCGTGTATAGTAGGGGCGATCCCTTGCGGTCGCCCTGGCCATCTTTCGCGGTCGCCCTGGCCATCTTTCGCGGGCCTCGCTTCACATCTTGTCGTGTTGGAGACGCTCGATGATTCCCTTGAGCCTGCGCGTCTCAGACTCGTGCTGAATACGCATGCGCTCTATTTCTTGCTCCATCTGCGTCTGCGCCTGTTCCAGGCGATCTCGCGTCTCAAGCTGCATCTGCTCAATCAAGTTGCGCATATGCAGAATAGTTTCCACACCCGCCAAATTGACACCGAGGTCTTGCATCAAATTACGTATCTGCATCACGCGCTCGATGTCGCGATCAGAGTATAAACGCGGACTATGAGGGCTTTCGCCTTTTCGTGCGGGTGAGATCAGCCCCAGGCGTTCATAGTGGCGCAGTGTCTGCTCGTGTACATCTGCCTTTTCCGCCGCCACACTGATGATGTACCACGCACCTTCGCTTTTCTCAGCCATAGCCTATCCCTCCTTTACAGTTTAATATACTGATTGCCAGGGCGACCGCAAAGGGCGCCCCAAAAAAAAACCAAAAAAATGACGCACCCAGTGGAAGTTAATTAGGGGCGACCCAATAGGTCGCCCA
>JBBQXY010000084.1:0-24038 GCA_038209195.1 Ktedonobacterales bacterium
AGAACAAGGCTCGGAAGTTTATTAATAGATTCACCCCGTCTGTAATCGGGAGCGCTCTGCATGACTAGGCGGCGCTCGGCATGACTAGGCGGGGTTCAGTATAACACGGGCTTATCTCCAAATGTCTGTAAACGTGTGAAAAGGCTTGACATTTTCTTGTTACTTCATTATAATGGGTCTATTAGACCTATTCAGTAGACCTGTTTACCCAACAGGTCTACTGAAACCAGTGGACTATCAATCTTGATTTGAACTGCCGCCTTCGGCGGCAAGGGAGGAAGGGAGAACTAGGGCTGCGCCCTAGAACCCAGTCAAGGGGCGCGGCCCCTTGCATCCCTGCTCAGAAAAACATGCACATCGCGTTGGTTAAATTTAATTGTCGCTCTTTGTGATAAGCTATGTAGGAGCAAGGTAGCAAACAGAAATGTATGAGCTTATCATTCTTTCTCTTTTGATGTATGCCCCTTTACATGGATACTTGATCGCGAAAATCACCAACGACATGATCGGCCCTTGGGCAAAGGTCAGCAACGGCACCATGTATCCACTGCTGGCAAGATTGGAAAAAGAGGGATTGATTCAAGTTTCGAGTGAAGGCAATGAACACCAGCACGGCGATCGCCAGTTGCGATCATTTATGATCACAGATAGTGGACAGAAGCGTTTCCACAATTTGATGATGGACACGACATCCAATCCTGGGGAATATCAAAGATTTTTCCGTTTTAAGGTTCCACATCTGGCACTGATAAAGCCGACAGAGCGGCTGCACCTGCTCGATCACTACATCAATTATTGTCAAACGCATATCCTCTATACGAAAAACGAGGCTGAGGATATGGTGCAAGAAACATCCGCTCAAAAGTACGATATGGCTCCCATCAGACTTGAAGCCACGCTGGACGTTATTGGGCACATGGCGAACCAATGGCAAGCGGAATTAGAGTGGACCAAACAACTGCGCGAGAAAGAAATTGCGCGCGGCATTACGGCAGAAAAGTCAGTCTAGAAGCTTTTTGTGCAAAAAAGTAAAATCGTAAAGGAATGTACCATGGCGAAAGCAACTCCCACACCAGCCCAACAACCGCAGGCTCCACTGGGGAATGGTCGGCGTATACACGGTATCGCGCTGGGCAGCGTGCTAGCTGCATTGATGCTCACCCTCTTATTAGAGGCACTTGACCAAACCATCGTCGGCACCGCACTACCCAAGATTGTCGGCGAACTCCAGGGTTTTGACCGCTATACCTGGGTCGTCACTGCCTATCTGTTGGCCTCGACGACGATGATCCCCATCATCGGCAAGCTCTCGGACCAATTCGGGCGTAAATGGTTCTTTGTGGCTGGGGTCATCATCTTCCTGCTCGGTTCCGCTCTATCGGGGGCCGCGCAGACAATGGATCAACTTATTGCCTTCCGCGCTATTCAGGGGCTAGGGGCAGGCACTGGTATCGCCCTCGTCTTCACCGTCGTTGGTGACATCTTTCCACCAGCAGAACGCGCCCGCTGGCAAGGCATCTTCGCCGCGGTATATGGCTTTTCCAGCGTTGTAGGCCCAACCATCGGCGGCTGGCTCACCGATCACGGCCCACTGCTGGGTAATCTTGTTACCGACGCTACGCGATGGCGTTGGGTCTTCTACATCAATCTCCCCTTAGGCGTCATCGCCTTAGTCGTCTTGCTGATCTACCTTCCCACCAACATTTCCATGCGTAGCAACGAATTTACGGGCATGGCTGCCGTGCGTCGCATTGACTTTCCTGGTGCCATTCTGGCATCGAGCGCGACCATCTGCCTGCTGCTCGGCCTTACTTGGGGTGGCGATCAGACGTACGATTGGACATCTCCACAAGTCATTATCATACTGGTTGCTGCCGCTCTGCTCTATATCGCCTTCTTTATCACCGAGCGTTTCGCCAGCGAACCAATTTTGCCACTGGACCTCTTCCGCAACCAGGTCTTTGCCGCTGACGCGCTGCTTGCGTTATCATCAGGCATGGTGCTGCTCTCGCTGGTGATTTACCTGCCGCTGTTCCTGCAAGGTGTGCTGGGTGAGTCGGCGACGAATTCTGGCGAAGTTATCACTCCCCTCACCATCAGTCTCGTCGTTGGTGCAGCCATCTCAGGAACCATCATTGGCAGATTCCAACGCTACCAATTGATCACCATCCTGGGTTCGCTTGTGCTGACCGTTGGCGTCTTCTTCATGACCCTCTGGACAGCCTCGACCAGCCTGCTTACTGCCACCACAACTATGGCTGTCGCTGGTATTGGCCTGGGCATCTTCTTCTCAGTGGTCACCTTGGCCGTGCAAAATGCCCTCCCACGCACTCGCATGGGTACAGGTACCGGAGCCATTACCTACCTGCGTGCGCTTGGTCAAACATTAGGCATTGCCATTGTTGGTACTGTCGTCAATAATACCATCGCTACCGACCTGGCCAACCGCCTGCCAGCTACTGCCATCAAACAACTTACACCCGAGGGTTTGAAATTTGCCACCAATACACAGGTGCTCATCAACCCCACTTATCGCGATACAGTCGTTCACACCGCCGAAGGCTTCGCGGTACGCAGTGCAGTTGCCCAGGCCACCGCAAGTGTCCCTGCTGGCCCAAATCACGACCAGACGGTAGCCGCCATCACGCAAAAGGTCACGGCTCAGACCATGCAGCAAACTCAACACTTGCTCAACCAGGTCTTTGATGCGCTACGTCTTTCACTGGCCGTCGCCATTGAGCATAGTTTTGTCGCTGTGCTCTGCTTTTGTGGGCTTGTTATCATCGCCGCCATTTTCTTGAAAGATGTGCCATTGGCCAAACACTTCCGCGAAGAAACGAGTGTTACCCCTGGTACGAATGAAGCTGATGCATCGGCACCAATAGCGTAGGCTACTTGTAATAAAAGAGTGAAGGTGCAGCGTTGTGATCTTTACAGCAGATCAGCACGCTGCACCTTCACTCTTTCTCTACCGCTTAGGCAAATTCTGCTGACCTTTGGCGTTGTTTGCCACGCCTTGAGGGATCATAGCATCGGCCTGATTATTATCAATCTGTGTCTGATAGCCGCACAGATTACACCGTGCAGTTGTGGTCTTGCTTAAGGGTATTAAGGTGATGAAGTAGAGTGTGAACCAACGACGAGAACGTACTAACGTATGATACGCCATGCGCCCACAACGCTGACATGGATACTGCACCTGTCCCAGCACCTTATTTTTGGCACTCGAACCAAAAATAATGGACATCATTGCCAGATAAACTGCGATCATTGCTCAATCTCCATCCTAATTGACACATTGTACATTGCTGCGCTCAATGCTTGCTTTTATGGGCCGCCAGGAATCGCCATAGAAGCCCGGGCCACCAGCGATGCGCACAGATTTCATCGGTAGCTACCTCATCCCAAAGAGTTCTCGTGCGATCAACAACTGGCGTATCTCGTTTGTGCCAGCCCCAATCTCTCCCAACTTGGCGTTACGCCACATGCGTTCCACCTCGAAGTCGGTCAGATAGCCCCAACCGCCATGAATCTGTAATGCCTCATCAGCCGCTCGCATCGACGCCCGTGCCGCAAAGAGGAGCGCGGCTGCAGCTTCTTTACTCACGCGCTTCCCCTGCTGTGCCAGCCACATACAGCGATGTGCCATCAAACGGGCGGCCTCTAGATCGGTATACATATCGGCAATTTTGGCCTGGATGAGCTGGAAATTAGCGATGGGTTGCCCAAACTGCTCACGCTCTTTGGCATACTTTATTGACACTTCCAATGCCGCCTCTAACCCGCCAATAGCACTGACCGCGAAAAAAGCCCGTTCCAAATCCAGCCCACTCATCACCACTTTATATCCCTCGTTGACCTTGCCCAGCACGTTCTCTTCTGGTACGAACGCGTCCTCAAAGACCAGTTCACCCGTAGGCGAACCGCGCATGCCCAATTTCTCCAGCTTCCGTGCCACATAATACCCCGGCGTCTTCGTCTCAAAGATAAAGGCCGTAATACCTCGACTACCAGCCTCGGGCTTCATCTTGGCATACACGATCAGGAGATCAGCAATTGGCCCATTGGTAATAAACATCTTCGTGCCATTCAGCAGATAGCCGCCCTCCGTCGAGCGCGCCGTTGCCTGGATACCCATGGCATCCGAACCTGCGTTTGGCTCTGTCAGCGCCAGGCCACCGATCAAATCGGCACTCGCCAGTCCCGGCAAATACTTCTGCTTCTGTTGTTCAGTCCCATTGCGCAGTATATTATGGGCACACAAATTTAAGTGCGCTCCAAAGGACATCGCAATGGCCCCATTGGCGCGCCCAATGCCACGCGCCACCAGTGCCGACATCAAAAAATCGCCATCGCTCCCACCATATTCCTCTGGAATAGCTATACCGGTATAACCCTGGTCCGCCAGGCGTTTCCACATCCAGCGCGGGAAATCGTCGGTACGCTCAATCTCAGCATTATGTGGTCGTATTTCGTCACGCGCAAAAGCAAAAGCACTGTCATAGGCGAGTTGATGCTCTTCCGAGAGTTCAAAGTCCATACAGGTATCCAGTCCTTTCTGGCGTAGCATGTTTTTTCAAGGGATATTTTCATCGTGTTACAGGTAGTGTACTTCGTTGAGGGCAGAGATTACAAGAGAGGCTGTTGAAACCATGCTTACCTTATCCAACGTGAATAAAACACTAACATCACATATTTATTGGAAATGGAGCATAGGCACGTTGGAAGCACTTTTCAGCCAGATCGTCTTTTATCTTCAACAGATAACCTATTTTCTCGCCGCAGCTGTTGAAGCTTGTGCGGGCGTCATTATTGGGCTGGCAGCCATCCAGGCAACAATTAGGGCACTCATTCTTTTTTTCGGGAAGCTATATTCAAATAAGCAGACGGAAGTGCCACAGACAGAGAATATTCGTCTCCGCCTTGGTCGCTGGCTTGCCTTGGCACTTGAATTTGAACTGGCGGCGGATATCCTACGTACTGCCATCGCCCCTTCCTGGTCAGAAATTGGGCAACTCGCCGCTATCGCCGCCATACGAACCGCTCTCAACTACTTCCTCCAGCAAGAGATTGATAGAGCTGCCCAGCGACAAGGGAATGCTGGTCTACCACCATCACCCAAGCAATCTGTAGAGAGACAGGATAATGCTAGTATAGTCAGGTGATATATGGACTTCTCAATCTGGATTGCCATCATCGAATTTGTCGGCGCATTGATCATCGTAGGCTATATTCTTGTCGCTATTGTCTCCTTGTTCCGTCATAAAAATATTGCACGAGCACGGCTCATTGTCGCCGATGGTGTCATCACTGGTCTTAGTTTCAAGCTGGCAGGTACCCTCCTCAAAACTATCGAACTCCATACATGGCAGCAGATTCTTATGTTTCTTGCTATACTGGTACTGCGCATCGTGTTGAAGCGACTGTTTACCTGGGAGCAAGAACGATTACAAGGTTTCCTCTAATATCTCCTCATTCCGTGATATACTATCCTCAGCAACACCAGCACAATCGTCACCTCACACTAGGAAGTAGGCAGAGACATGCTAAACACGGCCTCTTTGAACGCGGTAGACCATGCTACCTTCTCTCGGCAATTCGTTCGCCCTCTCTACGACTCGTATTGCTTTGCTAACATTCCCCTCTCCATACAATTTCTACTCACTGGTGAAGGGACGCCTGCCTTACCCCTTGACGTGTTTGGCAATCTGCCCACTCGCTATGATAAAGTCATCCTCTTCTTTGTCGATGCCTTTGGCTGGCGATTTTTTGAACGCTATGCCGAGCACTATCCTTTTCTCAAGACTTTCCTTGATCACGGCGTCGTCTCCAAATTGACCTCGCAATTCCCCTCGACCACTGCCGCCCATTCCACCTGTATTCATACCGGCCTGAACGTTGGGCAGAGCGGCGTCTATGAGTGGAACTACTACGAACCCCTGGTCGATGATATCATCTCGCCCTTGCTCTTCTCCTATGCCAACGACAAGTTCGCTCGCGACACCCTGAGCAAGACCAAGATTCCTTCCGCGAAATTCTATCCCCAACCATCACTCTATCAAACACTCAAAGCCAAAGGCGTTGTTTCCTATATCTTCCAATCTCAAGCCTATACGCCCTCGACCTTCTCTAACGCCGTATTTCAGGGTGGTCATGTTGTTCCTTTTCAGAGCTTGAGTGAGGCCCTTACACGTCTGACAGATATCGTCACCGCCCACAAAGCTCCGCCCTACTATTATTTTTTCTACTTTGATCGCATCGACGCCATCTGCCACCACTACGGACCAAACTCGCCGCAATTTGAACGCGAAGTGGACAGCTTCTTGACGGCAATGGAGCAGCTCTTCAAGCAAAAGCTGCGTGGGAAAATCGACAACACACTCCTCCTCGTCACTGCCGATCATGGACAGGTCGAAGTTGATCCCAGTAGCACCATCTACCTCAATAAACTCATCCCTGGCATTGAACGCTATCTGAAAACCAACCAGCACGGTAAGTTGCTGGTACCAGCAGGCTCTGCACGCGATATGTTCTTACATATCAAAGAAGAATTGCTCGCTGAAGCGGTGGAGGTCTTACAAAAATTTCTGGTTGGCCGTGCCGAAGTCTACCCAACAACCGACTTGCTGACGCAGCATTTTTTCGGTACACAACCGCCATCGCAAGTATTTCTCAACCGCGTAGGCAACGTCGTCATCTTGCCCTACGCCAATGAAACCGTCTGGTGGTATCAAGAAGGTGTCCATGAGATGCGTTTTCATGGTCATCACGGCGGTCTCACTCGCGCCGAAATGGAAATCCCATTGTTGGCCTTACCTCTGTAGGAATAGAATGCGTACTCTGTACTCAGCCACTTGGGCTATAGCTCTTTAAGTGTGCTTGCTACGCGAGTATACTTTACTCATAGCCGCAGTGAAGGGCTACAAGAGAGGAAACCAACGCATTTGGAGCTTGTGGAAACGCAAATCTTACCTCGACGAGACCTCTCCCTCAATGATGAGGTCTTGCGCCAGTTGTGGCAACAGGCATTAACGACGTTAAAATCATTACAGTCGCCATTAGGCATAACTGCCAGCGGACCAGATGATCAATTTCATGCCATCTTTGGTCGTGATTCCCTGTGGACAGTGTTATTGGCGCTGGAAGCTGGCCATCAACTGCAAACCCACGGTCAGGGCCAATTTATCGAACCCAGCACTGATGAATCGGCGCTGACCTCTTATTGCGAATGGCTGCACGACCTGTCAGCCTCTGTCTTACGTGGGCTTGCACAGCTACAAGGCAAAACCGTTAACGATTTCAATGAAGAGCAGCCCGGTCGCATTCTCCACGAATACTGGAACCCCGTACCGGAACACATGATTGCCGCACGCTGGCCCGTCATGGTCAATGGCTGTTACTACGGTTCCTTTGATGCCACCTTCCTCTATATCATTACGATGTCACAGGTCGATGCCTTCTTTGACGACAAGGCTCTGCTGGATGAACTGTGGTCCAACATCGATGCAGCGTTCGAGTGGATGCTCACCTGGTCAGACCTGGATCAGGATGGTTTAGTTGAATACAAGCGACGTAACCCTGACGGCATTGGCCTGGAAAATCAGGTCTGGAAAGATAGTGGCGAATCCATTCAGGTACGTCACCAAGCCGTGAAGCACCCTGTCGCCTGGGTTGAGGTGCAAGGATATGCGTGGTCTGCCTACGCTGCCTATCGTACACTAGCGAAGAAACGCCAGGTTCTTACCCCGGCTCTAGATGGGGAGATTCAGCGGCGCATGGACGGCCTCCTCACAGGACTAGAACGATTTTGGCTCGAAGATAAGCACTGTCCCGCTATTGCGCTTGATGGCAACAAGCACCCGATCCCAGTTGTCGCCAGCAACGCTGGACATCTGCTCTGGTCCACCTGTCTTGAGCAGACAGTAGCCGGACAGCTTCGGGAACGCTTATTACAACCCGATATTCTCACGCCATGGGGGTTGCGCACCCTTTCTCAAAATGCCTACTACTACAATCCACTCGCCTATCATTGCGGTGGCATCTGGCCTTTCGACAATGCCGTAGTCGCATTAGGACTACACAAATATGGTTTTGACATGGATGCTCACACTATTGCGTCCTCTGTCCTGCAAGCCATTCTTGCCTTCGAGAAGCCGGTAGAACTCTACACTGTCCAGCCTGCACGCTGGATACGTTCACATCGCATTGAACAAGAATGGTTCCTCGCCGATTACTTTTACGCTTGTAGCGTTCAGGCGTGGACAGCGGCAACAATACTCTACTTTACGGCCTTGCTGATGGAATGAAGAAACAAAAATCAGGGTCGTCTTGGTGGCGACCCTGATTTTTGTTTTAGCACCTATTATTCGTATCTGAGCACTTCCAACGGGCGTACTCGTGTCGAACCCCACGCCACTAGCGATGCAGTAATCATCGATAGCAGCGCAATACCAGCAATCAAGCCAATGGCAATGTACCAGCTTACACCAAAGCCCGACTTAAAGACGAATTGGCCTAGCAGGCTGGTCGCAAACGTTACCAGCAGCATAGCGAGCAACGCACCAGTCCCACCAACAATGCCATTTTCGATGAGCACCTCGCTCAAAATGGTACTACTGGTATAGCCTACAGACTTGAGAATGCCCAACTCGCGCCGCCGCTCCAACATCGCCAATGCCACGGCGTTCGCGATAATAATCACACCCGCCAGCAGCGACAGCGAAGCGATAGTCGTCAACACCAACAGAATATCGCCGATAAAGCTATTGATGTAATCGCCAATGTTCGCGAAATTGAAGACCGAAGCGTTGGGGGCGATACGCCCAATAGTTTGCAATGCCTTGCCCACCTGCGCCGAGTCAACCTTCATATAGAAAATGGTCGTGTCTTGACCGACAGGTGTTAAGGCTGTCACTGCCGCATTCGTCGTGAGAATAGGCCCAAAGTGCAAGTTAAATCCTGAGGTCTGATAAAAACCAACCACTGTCCCGGTTTTGATCGTTTTCCCATCAACGCTGGCTAACGTCAGCACACTACCCACATGAATATGGCCTTTAAATGGCTTCAAGTTCGCAAGAAACGCGTTCAACATGATATTGTTGGTCCCTGCATCGCTGGCATTGAGATTGCGACCAATGATGGTAACTCCTTGCGTATCCGGCAGTTGGTTATGCGCCACATCGTAACCTTCCATACCATTCAGGTAGTATAGCGAGCTACTGCCCAAATCGCTGGCTCCGCCTTGATCATTCTTCGGAATCAGGCTGGCAATAGGAGTGCCATCAAGCAGCACCGGCACAACAGCGGCGTAGGTCCGCCCCTGGGTATGCTGCAGCGACAGGCCGGGAATTGTGCTCAGCTTGGATTGCAGCACACTGGCATCATTGCCACGCGCAATGGTCACCAGATTAAAGGTGAGATTGTTGGCAATCGCCCCATTGATCTTGTCACGCAGATCTTGTCCCAGCACGAGGATCAAGCCAATGGTAAAGACGCCCACGAACAGAGCCAGCAACGTGGTCGTAGTACGCGCCCTTTGCCGCCCAATGTTGCGCAGTGCCATCTTCGTGCTGGACTTCCATGTGCGCGGCAGCAAGACGATCACAATGCCGAACAGCGATACGATGAAGAGTAGAAGGCCGAAGGTTGGTAAAGGCACGTAAAGCAGTACGGAGACGACTATCCCGCCAATAACCAGAGCCAGGTAACGAATGCTGAAACGCTCCGGCACTGGCAAAACGCTGATCACCAGCACGACCAGACCAAAGAAGAGGCTCAGCAGTGCCAGGAAAATGAAGGTTCCGTAGACCGCGCTAATACCCAGGACGACATCATTTAAAATCACAATGGCTAGGATACAGAAAAGCACGGAGAGCAGCAATAACATGCCAATGGTCAGAAAGATGTTGCCAAGGCGATTCGTCCCTGGCATCTCGCGAATTACATTCAGCGGGCGAATGTTTGCCGCCTGTACAATCGGCAATAGGCCAAAGATCAACGCTGTCACCAGACCGATCACAATCCCACCGCCGATGATGAGCGGGTCGAGGAAGAACGGAATGATAATGGGGAAAATTTGCTGCACAATATTGCGTACCAGGAAGCTCACGCCAACCGCCGCGGCAGCACCAACGACACCACCAATCAAACCCAGCAAGCCAGCTTCCAAGCCAAAGAGCAGGTAAAGATCAAAGCGCCGATAGCCCGTAGTCTTGAGCATGGCAATTTCAATTTTGCGCCGCGAGAGCAACACCTGCATCGTATTGACGATGCCAACGCCGCCAATCAACAGAGCAAGCAGACCAGCAATCTCCAGGAACTTCTTGATGAAATCAACCTGCTGCTGATTATTTTTCAGTGCTTGGTCAGCCGTGACGGTATTGGCGATAGGAAATTTAGCAGCAATGGCTTTCGTGGCTTGGTCAGTGTGCGCTTTATCGACCGTCGAAACGTCAATCGTATCATACAAAAGCGGCAACTTGGGATCCGCAGCCTGGTAGTCTGTTGTGGACATGAGCATGAAATCATTTGACTGTGCGAAGACACCCGTATCAGTTACGATGCCCACGATCTTCACTGGAATTGAGAGCGCGCCACCCGTACTGGTACTTGCATGGATAGTGAAGCTATCGCCTACTTTCTTGTTGTATTGATCAATCATATTTTGATCCACTACAACCTGACCCTGGGTAAGCAGCGTGGCCAATTTTCCATCAGTTGGTGTCTTAAATGAGGGCGGCGTCACCACTGGAAAGGTGGTGGGATTTACAACCTGAAGGCTAAAAGACTGCGTTGCCGAGGCAGCCCCAATCGAACCATTCGTATTGATACTGGGCGTATATCCTGTAATCGTGCCATTATTTTTAAGGCTAGCAAAAAAGCTCAAATCGCTCTGCTTGAATTTCGCGGTCTGTGAAGTCACCGCAATATCACCGCCATTAGCATCGCGAATATTGCTGGTAAAAGCACTATTGATCATCGCCCCCACGAGTTGTAAGGCGACAATTGCCATTACACCCACAGCCACGCAGAAGATGGCCAGAATTGTGCGCTGTCCACCGCGCACGAGCGAACGGGAGGTGTAGTTAAAGTACATCGAGGCTTTCATTCCTGCGGAATCCTTCCCCCGGTATGCTCAATGGAGGCAATCAGGCCATCCACGATGCGTATAGCACGATCGGCATGCGATGCCACCACGGGATCATGGGTTGCAATAATAAAGGTTTTTCCAGTCTGTTGGCGCAGGTAGGCGATGAGGTTGAGTACATTCTCACCATTCTTGGCGTCCAGGTTGCCCGTTGGCTCGTCGGCAATCACAAAAGCCGGATCCGTTGCCAACGACCGCGCAATGGCCACGCGCTGCTGCTCACCACCTGAAAGCTGGTTCGGACGATGCCCCAAGCGATGCGATAATCCCACCAGTTCCAACAGCTCTTTCGCTCGCGCCGAAGGTGCCCCTTTATGCTTACCAACGTACAACGGAACCTCTACATTTTCCTGCGCCGTCAAGGTCGGGATCAAATTGAAAGCCTGGAAGACCATGCCAATTTTATTGTTGCGCACCGCCGCAAGCTTTCCTTCCGACATGCGGGTAATATCTACACCATCGATCAACACCTGCCCACTTGAAGGGTTATCAAGTCCAGCAATGATACCAAGCAGTGTGCTTTTCCCTGAACCAGAGGGGCCAACAATGGAGACAAACTCCCCACTCATTATCTGAAAGCTAATACCTTTCAGAATATCAATTTTCTCTCGCCCCAGAGGTAGACTTTTCGTGATGTCGCGCACATCCATGACAATCTTACCGGTTGCATATTGCACAGGCTGCTCTCCCTGACTATCCTGTATCGCTGTTGCTTCATCCATTCGCTCTATTTGCTCCTTTTCTCATGTTCAAACCAATATTGCTTCCTGGTTCGCTTTAGAATAGTATACGTCTCTCTAAAATTACGTTACGGGGATAAGTTTTTCAAAAGGGTTGCTCGTTACACTAAAAAGAAGGTCAGATGTAGACCTTCTCCCTCTGTAGTTACGCCCCCATGCCGTAAAGGTTGTATAACCTCATGTGACTTGCCGCCTTCGGCGGCAGGAGAGGGAGGGAGGACTAGGGCGCAGCCCTAGAACCCAGTCAAGGGGCTGCTGCCCCTTGCAACCCTGTTAGTCACATGAAGAGGGACAGTGTACTACTCTCATCCATCTTGAATTTCATAGTTAATATTGCTTTTTGCAATATCTCATAAGATGTATAACATATTGCTATGTTTCTGTCAAGGCTAGATAGCGCTGAGATTGGTTATGACTAAAGTCATGGATTTGCGGCACATTACGCCTGTGGTAAATAAAAGAGGATATGCAACGTGAAATAACTATGCTATACTGCACTAAATTAAAGGCATGATCGGGCAAACTGACCCAATAGCAAGCGTGTACAAATATCTATACAAGCTAGTCTGTATCGCGGTATAGAATAGAGTGAGGGAATAATACTTATGCGTCGAGGAACTCTCATACTCCTCCTATTTATTGTTTTGTTAGGTTTGGGCGCGGCCTTCGTGGACTTCTGGCCCAATCCAGATAGTTCAGGAAAAGCATGGCATGGTCTCAATAATCCTTTCGTCGTTCAACAGGGATTGGACCTGCAAGGCGGTGTCAGTGTGCTACTGGTTCCTGACCCAACCCAACATTACACGAAAAGCGAGATCAGTAACTCCATTGGTAGCACAGAACAAAATATCCAGAATCGTGTCAACGGTGCTTTTGGCGTAAAAGAACCAAACATTCGTATCTTGACCGATAGTGCTGGCAACCAAAGCATCTCGCTTGAAATGCCCGGTTCCAACAGCGGCAACCTGGTATCAAGCATCAATTCAATTTTGCGGCCAGGAGTGTTAGAATTCTGGGATACGGGTACAAATAACTTGTCGCCCGGTACTGCCTTTAATCCTCTTGATACTACGCAAACACAATACCAGACACTCAATCCTGGAGGCAAGCCACTATTCACTGGTAAGGACCTTGATCCTTCACAGATCAGCGTTGGGACAGATCCCCAGACCAGTCAGATCGTCATCAATTTTGAGATGCAAGGTGCGGCTATAGGCCGTTTCGGAGATTTTACGAGTAAGCATGTCGGCGATAATTTGACCATCACCCTTGATCGCACTGTTATCTCCTCGGCAAGAATCGCTAGTGGCATCAATGGTCCTGGCATTATTACGGGTAGCTTTACGCAGGCGCAGGCCTCCAGTATCGTCTCCATTTTGCAATATGGCTCATTGCCGCTCGCGCTCAGAATTGCCAGTGAAGAGACGATTGGGGCCACGCTTGGTGCTGACTCTATTCTCAAAAGTGAGATCGCAGCCATTATTGGTCTGAGCATTGTTATGCTGTTCATGCTGCTCTACTATCGCTTGCCAGGCTTGTTGGCAGACGTTGCGCTGATATTGTACACTCTTTTCACCTTCGCCATCTTTAAAATGATCGGCGTCACGCTGACTCTGGCTGGTATCGCGGGCTTCGTCCTTTCTATTGGTATGGCGGTAGACGCGAACGTGCTGATCTTTGAACGCGTCAAGGAGGAGCTACGCGCTGGAAGATTGCTTGCCTCAGCTATTGACATTGGCTGGAGGCGTGCCTGGCCCTCCATTCGCGATTCAAACTGCTCGACCCTCATCACCTGCGCCGTGCTGTTCTACTTTGGTAGTAACTTTGGGGCGAGTACCATTGCAGGTTTTGCGACGACCCTCTTCCTGGGCGTCGTTATCAGTATGTTTACCGCCATTGTTGTCACGCGCACGTTCTTGAACATGCTCGTGCCCACTGGCGTCATCAATCATCCCGCACTGTTTGGACTTCCGGCTGGCTCTATTGCCACGGCATCCCTGGCGCGGCGCAACAGCACAGTTTAGAGGAGGATGTCGTGTTCAATCTTGTAAATAAACGTTACCTGTTTTTGCTTATATCGCTCATTATTATTGTTCCTGGTCTGATATCACTGGCGATTTTCCATCTGAACGTTGGCATCGACTTTGCTGGTGGTGCTACCGTTGAGATTCGTCCCAGCCAAGATCTCTCGACCACCAGTATCTTTACTCAACTCAAACCGCTCAAACTCACAAATTTACAGGTTCTTACGGGCGACAATACGAACTTGCCTGCCCATCAGGTGGTCTGGTTGCTTCTCAACACCCAGGTTGATACGAATGTGACGAATTATATCGTCACCACTCTACAGGCGAAGTACGGAAGTCAACTTGCCGTCCAGGCCGATGACTATTCACTGGCTACAAAGCAGACTGTCGTTACGATCACTAACTTTAAATCGGGAGTAGACCCCAGTAAAGACGATTTTACTGCTGCTTTGCCAAATATCCCCAAAACAACACCTAACGGCGGCGTGACAGGGACAGGGACCACTCCAACCCCAACGACCACCGCCACAGCAGGTACTGGCACAGCAACAACCACTGTGACAAAAACAGTCACCCCATCCGCTACGGCTACCGCGGCCGCGAAAGCCGCGGCTACCGCGGCGGCAAAAGGAACAGCAACTCCAGTTGTAACACCAACGGCCACGGCGACTACTACCAACACTACAGCGACTATTCCAGTGAAAATTGATAAGGTTCAAGTTGGCAAAACAACACACACCTTTACGTTGTTGACCAGCACCGAGGTCAATCCAGACAAGCTCAGTGCCATCAAGACCGCCCTTTTTAAGGGCAGTGACACCTATTCGTATGGCATTACGAATGCATCAGTATCGGCTTCCGTTGCCTTCGATACATCGCTGCGAGCTTTCCTAGCTGTCCTGGCGGCCTCGTTCTTCATCTTGCTCTACGTCTGGTTCTCGTTCCGCAAGGTGGCGAAACCATGGCGTTATGGGGCGTGTGCCATCATCGCCTTGCTGCATGATGTGCTCGTCGTGCTTGGCGTCTTCTCAATTCTGGGTTGGCTCTTCAATATCCAGATTGATACGCTCTTCATTACCGCGTTGTTGACCATCGTCGGTTTCTCGGTGCATGATACGATTGTGGTCTTTGACCGCATTCGGGAAAATATGCAACGTCGAACTTCGGAAACCTTTGAACAGGTTGTCAATGCCAGTTTGATACAGACGATGTCTCGTTCGCTCAATACGTCGCTGACCGTGCTCTTCACCTTGAGTGCCCTTACGCTCTTTGGCGGTGTCACCATCCGTACCTTCACGCTCACACTCTTGATTGGTATCTTTAGTGGTACCTACTCGTCCATCTTCAATGCCAGTATGCTACTGGTCATCTGGGAGAAAGGTGAAATGGGTCTTGGGCGTTTCAACCGCTACCGCACACCTGATGGTCGTGAAGCACGCGAGTTGGTCAGTACAAAGGGATAGCCACTATGCTGCAAGCTCTGGATCACATTATTATTGGTGTACATGATCTGGCGCAGGCAGAGACTATCTTCACTCAAAAGCTGGGATTGGCGGTTTCCGGCGGAGGTATCCACCCCTCCGGCGGAACCGCCAATCGCATTATTGTCATCGGTGATATCTACATCGAGCTCATCACTGTACGCGCACCAGAAGAAGCGCAGCCGAGCATGCTGGAGCGCTTGGCCAAAGGCGATGGCTATCTCAACTTCGTGCTCTCCTCGAACGATATCACAGCCGATAGTGCAGCCATGACAGAGCGTGGTGTCACCATCATTGGCCCAAAGGCGGGGCAACTCACAGCGCACACGGGTACGCGTGGCTGGTCGCGTACAGACGTCGAGCGTCCCGATCTGACGCAGCATTATCCCTTTATCATTCAGCACGATAGCAGCGGAGAAGAGCGTCGTTTCCGCCTCGCGGGCTGGACGCAACCGCCTAGCCATCCGCTGGGAGCCATAAAAGTCATCAGCACAACCATAGCCGTAGACAATCTCGCCGAAGCCACGCCACACTTTCAGCATATCTATGGACTACAACCCTCACCTACCTTTACTGGCGAAGCCGATACCTGGGATGCCATGCTAGTTGCCTTCCCGCTCGGCAGCAGCAACCAGAGCTTCGAGTTAGCGGAACCTCTTCCCTTAAGCGCGGAAGCACTTTCCAGCACTGAATTAAACCCAGAGCCAGGCGCGTTGTCCTCGTATCTGCGCACCTTTGGCGAAAGCCTCTGTCGCATAACGCTAGCCGTCGAAAACCTCGCTCACTCCCGCCGTTTCCTCGACGAACAGCAGGTAACATACACCTTCGAAGCACTCCATCAGCATCATCCCGTTCTCTGGATTCACCCTCAAGATGCCTGCGGTGCCACCATTGTCCTACACGAACTACCAAGCTAACATCTACTTACATCCATATCCATCTCTTCTAAGGTTCTCTATGCTGATAGTGTATCTATCTGCCAGATTATGCAGATTAACACATTCATGCGGACATTCTAGTGGACTGACCGCACTCATGTGACAGGCCGCCTTCGGCGGCGAGGAAGGGAAGGAGAACTAGGGCACAGCCCTAATTACCTGCCTCCCAGGCAGGGTGCCAGTCAAGGGGCTGTCGCCCCTTGCATCCCCGCTTGTCAAATGAGTGTGGTCGGAGCACCAGCACTGGGACGGGCCGATAATGAGGATTAACAAATTACTCTGGATATACTGCGAACGGGACGGACCGATAAATCGCGCCCTACGGGGTGTTCAGCATTGGCAGATTATTTTGTTAATGTTCATAACCGACCCCATAGATTATGTCCGCATGAATGTTTCAATTTGCATAATCTAGACTTCATTGGGAAATTGCATTATGAACCGTACACGACAAAAGTCAGGCATTACAGTTATGACCCACTATGCAACTAAACATATAGGGTGCTTTTTCATTGTTCAAATTGCCCTATTCTCTCTCCTGTGCTACACGATATTACTCCCTACTCATGGCGCCCGTGCTCAGGGAGAGATAGCCACTATTCAAATTGTCAGCACGGCTCCTGGATTTTCACCCGCTCTTTTGACTGTGCATGTCCTTGACTATGTAATCTTCATCAATCAAACATCACCGGCCGCAAACGTTTCCGTCGCGGCAGTTGATGGCACTTTCTCCTCACCGGCAATCGCGTCGGGGAAACAGTGGGCCACCAGCTTCACTAGTCCTGGTGCCTATGAATACCATGATGCCGCCAACCCGTCACACATGGTTGGAGAGATTGTGGTTGTAGCGAGTTCCGTTGCACTGCTGACAACGCCAGCACCAGAGGTTGAGGCCACCGCCATCGCACTGATCCAGGAAGGGAAAACCCCACCAGACAACCTGGCACTCGTCACGCCAACAGCCACGAACACTACGTCAGCACGACCCCAAGGATCAACCACACTACCACTAGTAGCAAATTTTCCCCCGTGGCTCATTCCACTCCTTTTCCTCTGTGAAAGTGTTTTGCTTCTGAGCATATTTATCGTGAGCTTCCTGCTCATACGCTCTTATCGAGGGCGATTGCGCCAAGCGCAACGAAAGGATGCAAAAGATTTCAACGCGCCGCTTGCGGAAAAAGTTGGTGTAAGGCAGAAGTTATTTCATCGTTTCAAACGCAAAAATGAGGAGGACGATGAAGACGATGAGGAGGATGATTACGATGAAGCTTAATACGCGACAAGCTCTCTACGCGGCAATAGTAGCATTCGCTCTGCTGATGGGAAGTACCTTGAGTATTGTGACAACACGAGCCGCCATACCATATCATATCGGCCTTTCTGTCAGCAATTTTAGTTCGCAAGCGCTTTCAGCTTCGGCAGATGATGTAAGCGATCCAGCCCATGCCATGTTCAGTTTGCAAAATAGTACTTCGTTCTGGTATGGCGTTACCGTTCAATCAACTCCAACAGGTATGACGCTCACTCCTGCCAACGCTGCCACTGATCTCGTAACCACGACCTTTTCTAGCGCACTTACACTGCTACCACCCGTTGGCGTACTCCCGTTCGATCAAACTGGTAAAACAAGTCGTTTCGAGGCATTACGACTGATGGCGGCTTTTTCTGGACCAAACCAGCAGATACAACTTGATCTCAGCCCTATTGAGCCACATGCCATCACCCTCGATATTTGCACATTCGTGCTCCAACTTCTTGGTGAAAAAAGCACAGGTAGCCAAATTGGGTTGCTAGCCCCCGGCGAGCTAAAAGAGCTATTCGACGCTACCAGTACAATGAAAGATTTCTCGAATGTATCCAATAGCTATATTCAAGTGGTGCAGTCTAATGGCGATACGTTGGGAATGCTCGGACATGCCTATGAATTCTCTAAAGCATTAGTCGCCATGCTAACAGATGCAGGAGAACAAAAAGTGCTCAGTGATGTTTTGTGGAAAATAATGGGCAAAGCTATTCCCTCCTCAACCATTCTCAATACGATCACCAGCTTTGCCGGAGTACAATATGGCCTTGGCATCGAAGGCTTCATTCGCGACGAGGCGCTGATCCTCGCCCCTACCCTTATCCAACAAACTGACCCAACCGTGCTGCTCCAAAGTGTCGTCAATACAGCACAGCCGGGTTCAACTGTTACACCAACTATCCCAGTAACGCCCAAAGTAATTTTGTCGTCGACGCCGGTTGTTAAAACAACAGTTACTCCGACTAGCAGATCATCGCCAGTGCCGGTTCAAAGCCCAACGGCTATTACCAAACACAGCCAGTAAGCTCTAACCAGAGGAGACTAGTGCTCTGACCACACTCATGTGACTGGCCGCCTTCGGCGGCAGGGGAAGGAAGGAGAACTAGGGCGCAGCCCTAGAACCCAGTCAAGGGGCAGCGGCCCCTTGCATCCTTGCTCGTCAAATGACGTGAAACAGGGTACTAGCCCGCCTTTTTCGTATCCATGGTACCATCTGCTCCGTCCAAAATGAGGAGCTGCAACTTGCGTTGAAATACCTTTTCAAACAAATCTGCCTTCTCATAGGCATGTTCCAATTCCGTATCGATATCGGCCAGCGGACGAATTTCTAGACCCAGCGTCCAAGTTTTATCATTGCATTGCTCCTGCTCGGCAGCAACCTGCAACACGCGACCATCGTGGTTATAGTCAAAAGCATCGGCGATGCGCAGCAGCGCCGCCAGCATTGAGACACGTTTGCGTGCGGAATGGCTCAAGGCGGCAAATTCTTCTTGCGAAGTGCTTGGTAATGCGCGGCGATGATAGCGAGCAATACACGCTACCTCATGCCGCTCTTTCTCTGTGAAATCCGGCAACTCCGTCTCTTTAATCAAGCGATAGGAAATTTTGTGATGACGGCGTACTGCCACCAGCATACCGGCATTATGGAGAAATGCCGCTCGCTCTAGGATACGCAAAGCCTTTACATCGAGCTTATGTAGCGGCAACGTGGCCTCAAATAATTGTGTTGAGAGGCGCGTCACCTGTCGCGCATGCGGCCAATCTTCAACCTCTAATCCGCCGCTTAAGCGTAGTTCTTCCTCGGTGGGTTGAGGTAGCTGCCACCAGCCTAAATCCTCTACTGAAAATTGCTGCATCATGTGCTCTTCACCTGCCTTATTCACTAGTATCACGCATCTAGCATACTCAATATTTCACGGCGGAAATCGCGTACCTTCAACTCATACCAGTGTTGGCGAAAAGCCAGGTATTGTTCCTCGCGGGTTTGCTGCTGTTTAAGCAATATCTGCTCGAGTCCATACCGTTCTGCGGCAGAAGGAGCCTTGCTTGGCTCCAGCAGATCGGCCACCAATGCGGGCGCCAAGGTAAAATCCTGCTTTGCATGCTGTTTTCGCGCCTCCATCAGTGCATTTTCGTAGCCCTCTCCACCATCCTGACTACCCAGGCAGAGACGCAATAAGGCGATCATCACATCGCTATCGTGCAATGCACCAATCTCATCCTGGACATTTGTTAACTCTTTCACAACCTGCTGAGACCCTTCAGGTAGTGCATCTGCAAATATTTCCAACGTATAACGCAAGCGTTTCGCGGCAATGCGCAGATCGTGCAGCTTATGGATTTCGTAGGGAACATCTACGTACTTATCCCACTCGTACATCTCTTCCAGCCGAAAGCGGGCAATGATGCGTGCGTTTTTCCCAGTTGGAGCCTGAGCATCAAGCCCACTCATCGGTTTAGCTTTTGCCATTGGATGCCGCTCCTTTCGGAATACATGCCTCTATTTCGCGCCGTAGCTCGTCCTCATCCAACGTGGCAAAGAAATCTTCCAGGCCATCTTGCCTCTGCTCTCGATACGTCTCCAGGCGATCAATTAGCCATTGTACGCCTGCCTTCTCTTCGCTGACAACGTGCTCACGCCTACTGTGAAGCCCTTCTAACATGACATCGGTATCACGAGCTGAACCCAGGATATCGGCCATTTCCTTAATACGGCGATAGACCTTCTTAAACTGCCGAGGCTTACTACACGTTTCAAAGGCGTCCAAGGTCGCCCGTAAGCGTCGCGTAGCCACGCGCATTTTATGAACCGCCTCGACATCTTCGTTCTGAAGAACATCGGCGCGCCATTCAAACAGCTTTTGCGCCCGCACTTGTAGCATGCGCCGCCCGGCTTCTATAAACGGCTCATCAGCGATACTACCCTGGATAGCCTCATCCTTCACGAGCGGTGTAGCCGCTTGTTGCGTATCGGCGGACTCTTCATTCACCCGTTCTAACCAATGCTCGCCATACCGTGCATACGCCAGCAATGCCCCTTCACGAATACCATGCGGACTAATGGCAATTTCTTGCAAGTTCAAGCGCTGCATCACTTCACGCATAATTAACGCCCCGGCAGGTAAAACTAAGGCGCGAGCAGTGGGTTGCCCATAGCGTTCGTGAATCTCTTCGGCGGGCAAAGCACTCAATAGCCCCTCGCAGCGCAACAATTCGTCATATGTCAAACGATGTCTATCCTTATCCAGCCGATGCGCGGCCTGTGCAAGATATAAAAGCGAATTCGCGCTGCCACCCGTCACAATTAGCCGTGATGGTACATTTTTCAGACGCATCCCTTGCAAATAGGTTTGTAAAAAAGTCTCGGCCACCGCCAATTCATCGGCAGTAGGAGGATTCGATGGCAGATAGCGATCATGCAGCCAGCCAGAGCCAATCGGGATAGAGGTGCGCCACACAATATGCATATGTTTCGCGCTCACCAGCTCTGTACTGCCCCCGCCCAAGTCCATCACGCTCAGTAATGCTGACGCTCCCGGTTCCTTGCTCTCCTCGTAGGTCGCCCCATAGAAGGTCAAAGTTGCCTCGGTCGTGCCGCTGATAATATTCACCTGCAAACCAGTTTTGCGCTGCACCTGCTCTAGGAAATCAGCACTATTGCTGGCTTTGCGAATAGCCTCCGTCGCTACCACCAATATCGGCTTAGCCTTATGTTGCTTCGCCAAAGCCTTATAGGCACGCAATGTGGTCAGCGTATCTTGCAATTTCTGCGCCGAAATCTCCCCGTTTGCAGTCACGCTCTCCCCGATACGCACCATTTCAACCTGGTCCTCGAGAATCTCCAAATCATCCGGTTTACAGCGAGCAACCACGAGGTGAATGGTGTTACTCCCAATATCAATAGCAGCACATACAGGTGCTTCTTGCTTTCGCATCAAAGACTCCTACCAGCAAATAACGTATCGTAGCATAAGCGCACAGGCAACCAAATGATATTGCTGCGAACCACAGGTATTCCCGTAAGCCTACGGGCAGGCATAAATATCGCCCGTAAGAAAGTTGTATCGAAAATGGTGTATGCATATTATAGCATGTCCTGATGATGAGCCATAGAAGATGAAAGAGGTTTTTCACAAAAAAAGCTCACGAATAGCTCACAAAATCCCTTGACAGGTCGCAACGAATACAGTAATATAATGCATGTCCACCCGAACAAACCCAAAGTGGACAAAGCACACAACCTGCCGAAATGGTGAAATTGGTAGACACGCAACGTTCAGGGCGTTGTGCTCGAAAGGGCATGGGGGTTCGAGTCCCCCTTTCGGCATTTCTAAGCGTCTCAATCGGTATGTAGAGCCACTTGAGACGCTTTTTATTAGCCAATGACAGCAGAGTTGGTTCTCCGTCAAGTTAAGTGAAAACGCCTAGTGTTGATTAGCAGAGATTATGTATAATTCGGCTTTATCAGCACTCGCCAAGTCTGAAAAATTCCCTCGTAGCTATCGATTCACTTAACTTGACGGAGAACCCAAAGTTAACAGCAAATAAATGATCGAGAAGTTGAAGAGTGAGTAGTAGGGAAAATCACATGGCGAAAAATCATCTCTGGGAACATTTGCGAGACTTCTTTCCTTCAAATACAGCACCCATTGTCCAAGAAGCTATTTACGAAATCGGAAACCTCGAAGCTTTAAAAACATGGAAACCATCTTTTTTAAACTCACTTGATGTACGAAAAATTCCTGATGTATGGAAAATTGTGGACTGGGGAATACCACTTATCCAAATTAAAAGAATGCCTATTGAGGTTAGGCCCTTGAGTATTAATGGAACGAAATACCACGCTAAGGAATTTGGATGAGAAAATCCAGGTAAATCAAAGGGGGATGGCCTAATGAGGGGTTACTGTATTATTCGGGGCAAAACATACGCTAAGGAGGCAACGAGGGGATTTTGAGGGAAAAAGTGGCTCAGAAATGCTCATCTCTTCCTGTGTTTCCAGTACATGATGCAAAATGAGTGTTTTATCTGCACTTTTGTCAGCTTTCCATGAACGGTGCCTAAGCAATGAAGTGCCTTCTGAAGGCACTTCATTGCTTAGCGTATGTTTTGCCCCGAATAATACGGTGACCCCTTATTGCCGCAGGTAGAACCAGATAAGGTAGCGACGCCGATATGTTGTCCCTATCAAGGATGTGACGGAAAACGGTTGCGTTGGCATCAAGAGGTGCCAAAAGCGATCCGCGACACGAAATATGAGCAGGTGCAGGCGCAACGCTATCAGTGCTTGAAATGCAAACGAACCTTTCGCGTGTATCCGCCAGGAGTGAGTCGAGCCCAAACCTCGTTACGAGGCAAAGGGTTAGCGGTGATGCTTTACCTCTTAGGACTCAGCTATGGAGCGACGTCACTGGCCTTAGAAGCACTGGGAGTGTCGTACTGGGCCCTTGAGTAGTAACGGAACGAAAAACAACGCTAAGGAAATCATCCTCGTGATGTGGCTCAAGGGTATGACAATAATGGCTGGCGGAATGCTCTTGAGCATTCTGTCAGCCAAAAATGTGATCGAAGAATGGAGGAGGCTATGCGCTGGTCTCTTCTTGAGGGATTTCAGTAACCTGTTCTTGCTCTGCCTCTTCCCACTCGCGTAGAGGATGGAAGGCTCCCTGACGGATCTCCTCAGCAAGCGAGAACGTATATCGGCCCAGCAGATTGATGTGATCATACCCCAGCGGGGAAAGGCGTTCCACATCCTCTGGTACGATCTTCATGCCTCGTCCTCGCATCTCCTCCAACGCTCGATGCATGTACAACGTATTCCAGAGGACCATGGCATTCACGACGAGCCCCAGGGCTCCAAGTTGTTCTTCCTGCCCCTCGCGATAGCGTTGGCGTACCTCCCCCTTGTGTCCGAAATAGGTGACTCGTGCCAAGCTATGGCGACTTTCGCCTTTATTTAACTGGATTAAGATGCGTCGCCTGTACGCTGGATCGTCAATATAGGAGAGCAGGTAAAGCGTTTTGGCTATCCGTCCCACTTCCGCAATGGCCTTGGCCAGGGTGGAAGGATGCCCATTTCCCTGGAGTGCTCGCAACAGTTCGGTGACATTGACCGTGCCGAGTGTGAGGGAACCTGCGACGCGTAAGATATCATCCCAATTCTGTTCGATCAGGTTCCGATTGATCGTCTGACGTGCCAATCCGTTCAAGACGCCGTAGTCAGCCGAGGCATCGATGCGCCAGAAGCGAGACTCGCCTACATCGGCCAGCCGCGGACTGAATTGATAGCCCAACATGTGGAATAACCCGAAAATCATGTCGGAGTACGATGCCGTATCAGTCATCAACTCCTTTGGATGAAGTCCCGTTTCTTGATTGAGCAATCCTTCCAGGACCACCAGCG
>JBBQXY010000085.1:0-23852 GCA_038209195.1 Ktedonobacterales bacterium
GGTCAGTGTAGATAGGTGAAATGACAGGTTCTGCGGCCGCGGCCGCAGAACCTGTCATTTCACCTATCTACACTAGTATAAGTTGCTAGAGACAAGAGAGTATGTCGATCAAAGAACGCTACCAGACCTATATTGATGGGCAGTTTCGCCATCCCACGGGAGTTGTTGGGTGCATTATTGGTGGTCGCATGGCACAGCAACACGAGCCGGAAAACGCATGGTCAGCCGCGCTGCTCTCCGTGCAGCCTACGGATCACATCCTTGAAATCGGCTTTGGGCCGGGTACAACCATTCAGCGACTTGCCACCTTGGCTAGTGATGGATGCGTCACCGGGATTGATATTTCGCAGACTATGGTGCAAGTAGCCCGTAAACGCAACGCGGCAGCCATCAAAGCGGGCAGGGTAAGCCTGACACACGGGAATGCTGCGAACCTTCCCTACAGTGAGAATGCGTTCGATAAAGTGCTCAGCATCCATGCGCTGTATTTCTGGCCTGAGGCGCTGCATGTTCTGCTAGAAATACACTGCGTGCTCAAGCCAGGAGGAATGCTGGTCTTGATCTTACTCCCCAGAGAGAAATGGCCCGGCGACGGTAAGGGAACACCAGATTGTAGGGTGTACAGCGCAGACGATGTGGTGAAATTGATGCATGAAGCGGGATTTAGCAGTACGCGCATCGAACCAACACCAAATAATGCGCTGTTTCGAGAATTGGCTGTGATTGGGGTGAAGTAAGCAGATTACCTTTTCTGCAAGAGCCTATCCCACTTCTCGTCCATCTTCGTGATGAGCTCATCTTACTCAAGCCAGTGGTTTCTTCGCTATTTGCGCACCAGCGCGAGGGTATTGGGGTGGACAGAGCTTCTGTTGCGTCCAGACGAGCAGACGGCGCCCGTCATCGAGGCCGGGGAGAGTAACGGCTACGTCGGCTTTGAATGTGGTGCCGAGTTGCTGACCGGCGCGTTTGCCCTGGGCGATTTCTTCTTCCAATGTGCCTTTTTTGGGGAGGATAAGCTGCCCACCGACGCGGCAAAAAGGCGCGGCATATTCTAAAAGGGTGGGTAAAGAGGCGACTGCACGAGCAGTGACTACGTCAAAGGTCGCTCGATAGTTTGGTTCGTGGGCCAATATTTCCGCTCGTCCCTGGAGCGCAACGATGTTTTGGAGTTGGAGCGTCTCGATGATATGGCGCAAGAACGTGACTTTTTTCCCAGTGGCCTCTAACAAGACAACTTGCCAGTCGGGGCGCATTATCTTGAGCGGTAGACCAGGAAAACCAGCACCTGAACCGATATCGAGTAGACGCGTATGAGGCTGATCATATACATGCAGTAAAGATAACGAATCGAGGAAGTGCTTGATGAGCACCTCCTCTGGTTCAGTGATAGCGGTGAGGTTCATGCGGGTATTCCAGTCGAGCAATTCCTGTTGGTAGCGCAAAAACTGCTCGATCTGCTGTTGAACGTGTGTTGATGGGTCTGCCGAAGCAAACTGACGCACCTGTTCGCGAAACATGGCTGGAATATCTACCGCCATCTACGAGACAAACTTTCGTTTACTGTTCAGGTAATCAACGAGCAGGTATTCGCCCAGGTTGTTCTTGTCAGTATAGAAAGTGCGCCCATGATTGATCTGTGACATCTGGTTGACGAAGGCCACCATCCAGTTGTCATCTTCTAACATGAAGGTATTAATGGTGATATTTTCACGAGTGCAACGCTGCACCTCAAGCAACGTTTGCTGCTCCGCCAAATGGTTATACGGCCAGTTGAAGAGCCATTCGCCATCCTCATACCAGACAGTTGGGCCACCATCGGTAATCATGATGATTTGCTTATTGACGCTGCGACTGCGGGCCAGGAGTTGACGCGAGAGCATCAAGCCATGCGCCATATTGGTTCCCTGGCTATGATCGTAGCGACTCATCTCCACCAGTTCTTCTGGCTTGTACTCACGAGCAATGCGAGCAAATCCTACGATGTAGAGATTGTCACGCGGAAACTGCGAGCGGATGAGGCTCTCCAAAGCGACCGCCACCTTTTTGGCAGCCGGTTGACACTCGTTATAGACCATACTCAAGCTCATGTCAATCATCAACACGGTCGAGGATTGCGTGGTGAACTCGGTACGATAGACCTCAAAGTCTTCCTTTTGTAGTTGGACTGGTGTGCCAACGCCACGCCGATGCAGTGCGTTCATGAGCGTCTTTTCCAGGTCAAGTAGGAAAGGGTCGCCGAATTGATAGGCCTTGCTCTCATCGGTGCGCTCGCCGCCTATGCCACGGAAGGGTCTGACATGTCGCCCAAAGCCATCACGTTTGAGCTTGTTGAAGATATCCTGGAGGGCTTTCTGACCAATTTTGCGGATACCACGGGCGGTTAATTCCCAACGGTTGCCGCGCTTCTGGATGTAGCCCGCCTCCTCTAGTACCTTCATCAGTGCTTTCAATTGCTCAACCGATTCATATTCATCGGTACCAAGCAACTCCTTCACTTTCTCACTGTCAATGGCTTCGAGATTATCCATGCGGCGTGCTTCATTGAACTGATCTTCCAACCCCTCCATTTGCTGCAAGCGGCTCATCATGCGCATAGCCTCGTTCATCGGCAAAGATTCATTGCCGCGGAAGGGGAAGCGTGTGCGCATCTGTTCCGAGGGTGCTACGGCTTCCAAGTTCTGGGCCAGCTCCATCATATCCACGCGAATACGATCATCGCCCATCAATTGTTCCATAAGGTCCTGTAGCTCTTGACGCTGCTCTGGCGAGAGGTTATCCATGATCCCTTGCATAGCGGCCATCTGCTGCTGCATCTGCTCGATCAGATCATCCAGCGAATTAACGCCGGGGAAATACTGACCGTGCTTCTGCATAAACGAGTCGAAATCGGGCTCTTTGCCCTCCTGTCGCTCACGCAGCATCTTGTTCAGATCGCGAATCATCTCGCGCATCTTAGCGATGTCTTCGGGGGTCATGTTCTGCAACGATTGCTGCATCCCCTGAAAGAACTGATTCATCATCTGCTGTTGCAGACCATCCATCAATTCTTTGAACTTCTCGCGAGCCTCATCGTCCATGAAGTCATATTCGGACAAACCTTTGATCTGTCCGGGGATATCTCCTGGCAACTTATCGAGGTAATCCTGCTTGCGCTTGGCAATCATCTCCAGCATTTTGCGCTTTTGTTCAGGCGTGAGGTCATCATCTCCGCTACCGGATTGACCTTCCTGCCCCTGACCGCCAGCAGACTGCTGCCCTTGTTGGCCCTGCTGTCCTTGTGGGGACTGTTGCCCTTGCTGGTCAGAGGGTTGCTGTCCTTGCTGTCCCTCCTGTTGCCCTTGTTCGCCAGAGGGCTGCTGCGGTTTATCCTGTGCTCCTTCCAGACGATTCTGGATGCCTTCACGCTCTAGTTGCTTGATCTCCTCAAGCTTCTCGCGCAAGTCATCCATCACGCCGGAGGCCATGTTGTAGCGATTCAGTTGCTGGTTCCGTTGCTCGCGCATACGTTCCATCAACTCGCGCAACCCCATGGTCTTGTTGCCGTTATCCTTGGGAATACCATTCTGCATCAGGCGACGCATAGCCTGTTGCAAATTGCCATTCTCCAAGTAGTCATCCGAAAGAGCTTTCAGGACATCATCAGCTTCGAGTCCCTCGATATTTTGGGTGCCATCCCAACGCGAATAGCCATAGCGATTCTTAAAGAAGCGTTCGAACATGTGGATGTTCCTTTATCGCCGATAACGAATCTTACCACTGACTTCATCCTTATTAAGCCGACGGTTCAGATGGAGACCTTCGAGAATAAACTCGATGCTCGACGCAATACTGGCCGGACTACCACGCCCATTCAATTTATCAATGGCTTTACTCAGGCCACCCACTTTGGAAAGCTGGTTGACATATTCCATGGAGGGCATATCATCGCCCACCTGGACACTCAAGCCGCGTTCAAAGCCAGCGACGAGTTGCTCAAATTCGCGATTTTCAAAGTATTCGCCAAAGACGCTAAGCACAGCAGCATTGATCAGTTTTTGCACGACGCGATCTTCTTTGATATCGCCCACGGTGTCAAGTTCGATCTTACCACAGGTGGAGGCCATAATGGCTGAGAGGTCGCTGACGCGTGGCGCAACATGCCGTTCTTTAAGGCGTAAGGCGCGGCGGCTAGCACTGCTCAATACATTCTCAAAGTTCGAGACAGAGACACGCACGCTGACACCGGAACGCTGGCTAATATCGTTGCTGCGCCGCGCTAACTGGGTAATCTCGGCAATCACTTGCTTCATAAACTGGGGGAAGATAATATCTAACCCCTCGGTAATGAAGTGGTTGCTTTCGGATTCCATGATTTGGATTTCATGTTCCATGGTGCGCGGATAATGGGTGCGAATCTCGGAACCAACACGGTCTTTGAGCGGCGTGATGATACGCCCACGGTTGGTATAGTCTTCGGGGTTCGCGCTGGCCACAACGTAAACGTCCAGTGGCAAACGAATCTTATAGCCACGAATCTGCACATCGCGCTCTTCCATAATATTCAGCAGGCCGACCTGAATGCGTTCCGCCAGGTCTGGCAGTTCGTTGATACAGAAGATACCACGATTCGTGCGCGGAATCATGCCGTAGTGGATCGTGAGTTCGTCGGAGAGATAGCGACCTTCGGCAACGCGCACGGGGTCTACCTCGCCAACCAGGTCCGAGATAGTGATATCGGGTGTCGCCAGCTTTTCACCATAGCGTTTGTCACGCGGCAACCAGTCGATCTCGACGTTATCACCGAATTCATCTACTTTATCGCGACAAGCCTTACAGATCGGCTCAAAAGGATTATCGTTGATTTCACAGCCGGCGATCATGGGCACTACTTCATCGAGTAAATTGACAAGGCTACGTGCCATACGTGTTTTGGCCTGGCCGCGCTCACCAAGAAAGATGATGTCCTGACCGGAGAGAATGGCATTTTCGATTTGAGGAATAACAGTTTCTTCATAACCAATGATCCCTGGGAACAACTCTTCCCCTCTACGAATCTTCTGAATAAGATTTTTCCGCAACTCTTCTTTGACAGAAAGTAACCTATATCCACTTTCACGCAACTCACCAATTGTGCGTGGTCGAGTAGTAATGGTCATTCGGTTTTGTGCTACCTTTCTTGGGGGCTGACTTTGTGTGATGCATGTCTGGGAATGGGGATAAATGAACCAATCCTGCATGATCCCCACTGCAACCATAAACAGGTGGAACCAACTTGATTCTACCGTCTCTGGCGAAAAAACGCAAGTGGTATGCCTGATTCTTTTGCAGGGTTGCTCAAAAGTCCTTTATTGCCGCCTTCAACAGTAAGAACCCTAAAGCACAGGCACTTCTACATCAGCCCAAATGGCGGTTTCGGGAAATTGATTGGCGTGTACACCGCCTGGTAACAGTTGCTTACCGATCAGGGCGAGGGCAGCACGGCGGTCTGCCAGTGACATGCCCGGTGTCGTCTTAATTGGATCGTCGGCAACCCATGGGGAGAGAGCTAGAATGTTTCCCTTCATGGCTTTGCCACTGATGGTATGTTGAAAACCGTCGTTGCCGACAAAATTGCAATAGGGATCGGGTTCTTGTTCGCTCTTCATCGTAATGCTGGATTGCCCATCAAAAGTAACATCGAAAAAGTTTCCGACCTGCATCGGGCACACGTTGAAATAGAGGTGCTGATACTCGTCTTGCAAGCAGCCCAGCACGGAATTTAACCATTCCTGTGGTTGCCAATCAGCAGTTTTCGAGGCACTGGCCCATGGTTGATCGTTGGCGTCATGCTGAAGCACGATACTTGTCCCCTGGCTATCCAAGTGCTGCAAATATTCAGGCGTAAAGGCGTCCAAGCTAATAGCCATGCCAATTTTGCCAATGGCAGTTGCAAAGGCGCGTACATCGTCCAGATTGCCAGGCGTCAAATCAAGCGTCGATTTTTCGCTCTCTGTGAGAAAGACTTTATCAGTCGTTCCGATGAGATTGCCATCTGGCCCCCATAAGAAGCCGGTATTGTAGACCCCTGGCCCATCAGGGAGAAAGACTTTCGTCGAAAAACGCCGCCCAAAGCGGTTGGCATCTATGCTTTCGGTGGAACAATGTACATGAGGAGTGATCGTGCTGGCGGCAAGAAAAATACCATGTTTAGCGGCTAAGCTACTTAACGTGGTAACAAACGGTCGATACAAGATATCGGATAATGAAAGGAGTAACGAACGCACAATTGAAATACCCGGATACTGACGCCGATAATGGATCATTCGACGACCATAGCCTAACGCTAACATACTGATGGCGACATTTGAGGTATGCATGTGCCGCGATAAATAGCCGCGCTTCCCCGACAGTGCCAGTGGTAGGCCAAGAATTTCACCCAGTGCAACCAGGTTTGGGCGATCCGTTGCCAGGTGCGGGACAGCCATGCCAACGATACGCTCTAACTCCGCGGTGAAATGATATTCAGTGGTAGCAGCCTGCAAATTGATTCTATTGCTTACCGCGATCAAGCGTGCCGGTCGCGTTTCGGTGTAGCCTTGATCTTCAAGTCTGTGCATAGCGAACACCTCCGCTGGATGATTCTTCAGATGGTTCCCCACATTTCCCACCGCCGGATTCTGGCACAAGTCTATCACAGATGGCAAGTACCGTCGAGAGGTTACTATGAGAGCCACTCCATCACGCGCAGCCGAAGTCTGCGCGTGATGGAGTGGCTCTCAGGATTGCTTAGCTTATGCGGCAGTGCCCTCTTTGTGGGGGCGATCACGCAAATGCTGCGGAATATTGGTCACGACGATGTTGGGGCGCGAGAGCAAGGCTGTTTTCAATTGAAGCGCGGTCTGGTTATGGAGAATATGTTCCCACCAATGGGCAACAACGTATTCGGGAAGAATGACGGTCAAGGTATCTTCGGGATATAATTTTTGCATGGCGTCAATATAGGCCAATAAGGGGCGAGCGAGCGAACGGTAGGGCGATTCGATAATCACCAGGTGGGTCTCTTCCTCTTTGGGGAGTTGTTTGCGCAAGCGCTCCCACGCCGCACGCACCTCTTGAACGTCCTGTGCATCAATAGCTACGTGAGTGGCGATCACATGTGAGGAAATCGAGCGCGCATAGGCCAGGCTCTGGACAGAAGCACGGTCAAGGCCAGCAATGGGCACGATAAAGCGATGCTTGATATCTTTTGGACGTAAGGGAATATCGTTTTCGCTGACCTGCCGCGAAACATTGGTAACGATAATATTAGGCCTGAAGTACAGTGAAGTTTTCAATTGCAAAATCTTTGTGTTTTCTAACAATCGTCCAACACGAGATTTCCGCGTCGATGCTGGCAGAATAACCGTTAAGGTATCATCAGGGCTTTTCTCTTCCACGGACTTGATATAATCAAGCAAAGAACGTATCAGTGATTGATGTTCAGGCTCAACAATATCAAGGTGGATATCCTCATTGTCCGAAAGAGTTGCTTGCCACTCGTTCCAAGCGATACGCAATGCTTCTGTCTGTGAGGGCTCACTAGAGACATAGACGGCAGTGACATTGGGTGACACTGAGCGCGCGTAGGCCAGGCTTTGCTTGGCAACGGTAGTCACGTTGGCAATCGGCACAATGAGCCGATGGCTGATATCTTGCGGATGAACTGGGATATCGGTGGTACGACGGTGTTCTACATGATTGTAGTGACGGTTAATCGCCATGAACATTCCGACCAACAAAGGTATGAGCACCACGACGATCCAGGCACCTTCAAAGAATTTTGTCGCCGCGATGACTACCGCAACCGTAAACGTGGTGATGGCACCCAGTCCATTAATCATCAAGCTGCGCTGCCAACCTTTGTGCTCTTTGCGCAGACGCCACCAATGCCGTACCATACCGCTCTGTGAGAGCGTAAATGACATAAACACGCCAACAGCGTAGAGGTTAATAAGCTGTGTGGTATCCCCTTTAAATACAACAAGGAGCAAGCCAGCTAAGACAGCAAGGAAAATGATACCGATAGAAAAGGCCAGTCGGTCGCCACGAAAGGCAAACTGGTGCGGCAAAAAATGATCGCGGGCCAGGAGTGATGCTAGTCGTGGAAAGTCTGAATAGCTTGTGTTGGCAGCCAGGGTCAGAATGAAGAGCGTCGAAATAATGAACACTGGGTTCATAAAGGACAATGGGCCATTGAAGACCTGGTTAGAAATTTGGGCGATGACGGTCGGATTGCCAGCAGCATTTGCTTCGATGTGAAAAGATGTTGCCAGCAGTGTAATGCCGATGAAGAGCGTACCCAGAATTACGGCCATCCAGGTGAGAGTACTGGCGGCATTGCGCGTTTCTGGTTTCTTGAAAGCGGGCACGCCGTTAGAAATGGCCTCAACCCCGGTCATAGCCGAACAACCGGCAGCAAAAGACTTGAGGATGAGGAAAATCGTCAATGGTTCATTGGCAGCCACGTAATGAAATTCGCCGAGAATAGGATGATGCTGAATAAGCAACGATTTTACCAAACCGACAATAATGAGCAATAGTGCGCTGCCGATGAAGAGATAGGTTGGAATGGCGAAAATCGAGCCCGATTCACGTACACCACGCAGATTTACCACCGTTACAATAATGACTAATAACACGTCCATGAGCACGATATAGGGTGTAAGCCCTGTGAATAGCGAAGCAAGACTGTTCACACCAGAGGAAATACTCACTGAAACAGTCAAAACATAGTCAATAAGGAGGGAAGCAGCCGCGATAAGCCCGGCATAGGTGCCAAGATTATCTTTGGCGACAATATAGGACCCACCACCGTTGGGATAGGCGGGTATGGTTTGGCGATACGAAATGGCAACAATACTGAGTAGCGCGACAATGGCTACACTTATAGGAAGGAGTACCCACAGATTGACTGAGCCAGCGGCAACAAGTGTAATGAGAATGGCTTCAGTCGCATAAGCCACCGATGAGATGGCATCAGACGAAAGGACGGCTAAGGCTTTAAATTTTGTGAGCCGTTCAAATTCAGCTTGTGTGGATGCGATGGGGGCGCCGATTAGGAAACGCTTGACGCGTTCCATTCCGGTGTGTGGGTCTTGCGTGACCTTTGTTGCTTCAAGCAATCCGTTGCCAATGCGCTTAAATGAAGACTGCCGTGGAAGCTCCCAGCGCACACGATCATCCCCCACCAGTCTCCCTTTGAGCACCTCTGGACGCAGTAAAAACGATGGGTCCTCATCGCTAATGATGAGATTATCGTCTTCTGCTGCCCTTTCGTTGTCGTTGTCACTTTTATGTTCAGTCAGTTGGTTGTTGTTTGCATCCACTTGCTCATCCCCTGTGAATAGCTATGCGGACAAAAGTACTTTTGCGTTGGTGGCGATTTTTCCGTTGGAAACGGTAAAGCCACAACCAACCATACATAGGCAAGCCGCCGCAGTGGCGAGCAGTCCTAAAGAGCTACTTACACTTCATGTTTCTAGTATAGTAAGCTATGAAAGTAGCACCTACAAGCGTTATTAGCAATATTTTATGATATCTGTCTGTTACTTGAGGAGATTTTTAGTTTTTGGAGCTTGTCATTTAGATTTTCTTGAGGTTGATCACAAAATTTATTGCTTGTACTTTGCTACTATGCTACACTATGTACAAGTTTGGTCTTCCAATTTGAAGGCCTGGCAGCTTTTCAGACCCATTTATCCAGGAATTATAAAGGATTGAAGCCTCATGACTCAGGAAGCAACAGCGAATGATGCTTCGCGTTCGGCCACGAGTGACGTACATAGCCATAATGGCAATTTACTGGGGCCTATACTTTGCTGGGCAGTTGTCTTTGCTGATATTGGTACGTCAGTCTACTACGTTCCCGGCATCCTTTTTGGAACTGTGGGCACGATGGCAGGCTTTTTTGTTTTTCTTTCGATGGCTGTCTTTGTTCTGCTGACGCTAAAATACGCGGAAGTTACGCATCGTTTTCCGCAAGGCGGAGGCGTGGTAACAGTGGCAGCGCAAGCCATCAATCACTGGGTTGGGGCCCTAGGTGGAATGTTCATCCTCGTCGATTACTTTCTCACAGCCTCCATTAGTTGTCTTTCAGGAGTACTCTATTTCAGCGTTGTTGTACCCGCCATTGGCCCCATAGCTGGCTGGATAACGATTGCTATGCTCATTCTGCTGGGTTTATTGAACTGGATAGGCATTAGCGAAAGTGCGAAGGTAAGTCTCATTGGAGCAATCATTGCCTTTGTAAGCGACCTGGCTGTCCTATTCACGGTCTTTACGCATATCTCTTTTGCCGAGTTTCTCTCGCTTTTCCCCAAAATGTTCGAAGGAAGACCCGTTACTCCCCTTTTCATTCTGACTGGTTTCGCGGGCTCGTTCCTGGCTTTTTCGGGGTTAGAAAGCATCTCACAACTTTCTCCCGTCATGAAAACGCCACGTAAAAAGGTGGCTGGCATAGCATTGTTAATCGTCGTGCTTACAATTGGCATCACCAGTCCGCTGCTGACCATGCTCTCTACTGTGTTGCAGCCACGAGCGGCGGCTGATCCTGTCCAAAACAGCCAGCTTATCTCACTGCTTGGTGGTCACTGGGGAAATGTTTTTTTACAAACGGAGATGGCGATAAGCGCAAGTGCGCTGCTGGTTTTTGCCAGCAATACTGCCATCATTGGCTCTTACCATGTCTTCATCGCGCTCGCGCGCATGGAATTTTTTCCAACCTTTGTGCTCAGACGCAATAAGTTGCGCGGCACGCCGCACTATTCGATCATTCTGGCTACAACTATTCCGATCATCGTCCTCTTATTAGCAAATAATAGCCTGAATCTCCTGGGCGATTTGTACGCCTTTGGTTTGTTAGGAGCTTTTACCCTCACCTGTTTGGGCCTGGACCTGGTCCGTTATCGCGAGCGCAAGGCCGCGCGGGCCAAAGTCTATACCAGTTCTGAGAATAGAAACAAGCACGAGGATAATCTTTCGAGTGTTCATGGAACGTTAGTTGATGCAACTACTCAGATAGCGAAGGAGCATGCTTCATCCAATAGGGATAGTTTAGCGGGTATAACACGCGCCGATACAGCCACTGCTACAGGAGTCACAGCATCCAAAAGACCCTATAGCTTATGGTCTACGATTGATTTCTATCTCGGCATACTCACAACGTTTCTGATAGCTCTAGCATGGACCACCAATCTGGTAGCTAAACCACTTGCTACCGCTTTTGGTGGCACAGTCGCTGGGATAGGTATGCTTATTGCCTACTTCAACTACATGAACAACAAGAGCAAGGGACGTGTGGCAGTCCTCATCACAGGTGTGGAAGGTCGCCTACCTGGCTCCGTCTTAGCCGTGCTGACATCAGGTAACGGCACCAATGATGCCGTCATTCGTACAGCGATCAATAATGCCGACGGTCATCCCGTGGTATTTCTCTATGTTAGTACCTATCAGAATACAGACAAGCGTGCTCCGACAATGTTTGAAGTAGTTGACCCGTACCTGGAAGATGAGCAGGCCAAAGAATACTTCGGCAAGGCCGAACATCTGGCACAGAAGGCAAAAATACAGCGCAGATATCTCTATCGACAAGAGACGCCGGGCACGGTCTCGCGAGTGTGGCAAGCCGTTCATCCACACGACACTGTCATTGCTGCTGTCAATGCGCCACAATGTGAAGACCTGAACCCCGATCGTATCCGCTACGAACTGACTGCTCACGGCAAAGTCGCGCATATGCTCAAGCAGTGGTAATTGAAGGATATAGCAAGCAACCGTAGGGGCCGATTTATCGACAGCAGTACGGGCCGATAAATCGGCAGTGGGCGCGCTGAAGCGGCCCCTACAGACCGTTCATACGCCTTGGTTTTGCCTTATACGAATATGTGGTTAATGGGCTAATACCTCTTGGTGGGACTGACGCAATTTTCCTTTGACAAACACAGCAGTGAGACGCTCGATGATGCTCTTTTCGACGCTTTCAGCGTGCTGAGGCTGGATATGAATGAGATGAACCTGGCTTGTTACTGAAGTGATGACACGCTTTACTTCGGAAGTGTGTAGCAATACGCCTTTGCCATTCTCAACAAGGAGCAGTACCCCGTCACAATGCAGTGAGTGGATGCTTTCGCGAATACAGGCAACAGCATCGAGTGCATAGACTTCTTTGGCTTCTTTGGCTTCTATTTCTACACCGTGCTTCAGGGCATTACTTTCAACTGCTGCCAAAAAATCCTGTGACTGCTGAATATATTCGAGTCGAGCACCTTTTGCCCCACATTCATTAGATACTTGGATAATGGAAAGGGGTACCAGCACCGCATTGCGACTTTGCGCCATCAATACCGCATATTCCAGCGCGTCTGCATGAACTCCTTGCGTAAAAGGTAGCAGTAGACGTATCTTCTGCATAGCAACCTCCAGATGTTCTCGTTATCTTTCTACAGTTTGAGTGTAGCCCGAAAATCATCAAAGGGAGCTAAGGACACAGATGTAAGCTATAAAAATTTGCTCAAGATTTCGCCATGTCATCTTCACTGCTGAAACGATACCCTACCCCCGAAATAGTGAGGATAAAGCGCGGGTGGGCCGGGTCTGGTTCGATTTTGCGCCGCAATTGACCGATATACACATGCAAGTAGTGAGACTCCGTTCCGTAACCAACACCCCAAACCTGCGCCAATAACATATGCCGAGTCATGATTTTGCCACGGTTCAGGATAAGGGCTTTGAGCAGATCGTATTCGGTGGGGGTTAGTTTGACTTCTTGTCCATCGACGCGTACCAGCCGTTGGGCAAAATCCACCTTGAGCGGCCCCGCAGTGAAACTTGGTTCTGTTCCAGTCTGCACTTGTGCCGTATGTCGTAAGGCGACACGAATACGGGCCAGCACTTCATCCATACCAAACGGCTTGGGGACATAGTCGTCCGCCCCCAGGTCCAGGGCCAGCACTTTATCGCGCTCAGCATCTTTTACTGAGAGTACGATGATGGGCAAATTGGACTGAGCGCGTACTCTTTTGGTGACCTCCAAACCACTGATGCCTGGCAGGCCGAGGTCGAGAAGCATGAGGTCAGGCCGATGATGCCCGATTGCTTCAAGTGCCTCTTCTCCGCTACTTGCGGTAAAAACCTCAAAACCATGGGCCGTCAGACTGCGTTGTAGAGCTCGCATAATCTCAACTTCATCATCAACCACCAGGATTCGCGCACCACTTTTACTCACTGTTCTATCTCCTCGGATTTTCCAATTGGTAAGGTAAAACGAAAGATCGCGCCCCCGTTTTCTCTATCTTCGACCCAGATGCTGCCACCATGGGCCTCCACTAACCCTTTGCAAACCGCCAGGCCCAAGCCAGAACCGGTACCGCGCGCTGTCCCCAAGACACGATAGAATTTGTCAAAAATATGTACCTTATCTTTATCTGGGATACCTGGGCCACGGTCAGCGACACTGATGACCATCTCATCACCTTTCCTCTGCGCACTTACCTCAATAGGCGTCTCAGGCGGCGTATAGCGCACCGCATTTTCGATTAAATTGGTCAAGACTTGATCCATCTGGAGATAGTCCAGTTCGACTGGTGGCAAATCATCTGGCAGATGTGTCTGCACTACCCTTCCCTGCACTATTGGTTGCATATGGCCCAATACGTCGTTAACTAACTCATCTACTGGATACCATTCTTTTTCGGGCTTCAATGCCCCACCTTCGATGCGTGACATATCGAGTAGATTGCCCACAAACCGATTGAGTCGATCTGCTTCACGCTCAATCGCCAGCGCGAAGCTACGCCGCGCCTCCTCATCCCACTGGACATCCTCCTGTAAAAGACTACTGGCGGCAGCTTTGATCGAGGACAGTGGCGTCCGCAAATCATGCGAAACAGAGGAAAGCAGTGCGGCACGCAGTTTGTCTGTGCGCTGTAACAACTCGATTTGTAAGCTTTCCTGGCGTAAGCGCGCACGTTCAATGATAGAGGTAGCCTGCTCTAGAAATGTCCAGAAAAATGCCGTACGCGGGTCTGAACGTTCTTGATCTACCCCCAAACTATTCGCAACCATCAATTGGCGTGGATCGTCTTCAATCAAAAGGCGCAGCACACCCACTACTTTTTGACCCATCTGTAGAGGAATCATCCGGAAGTAACGCCGCGTTGTTTGCAGTGCAGCCGTGTTGCGCACGATAGCACGCGGAACTGTACTTATCGAAGCATGTGAGGTTAAGGAAACATCATGTAATTCAACCGTCTGTGCCTGTGACATCACCCACGCGGCAGTTGCGGCTTCATCTGAGGAAAGCGCAACCGGTTCGTCTATATGCTGTGTACTCGCCTGTAATACCAATTTTCCATTGGCATCAGGAAAGAGAATGGCGCAATCGCGTACCCCCCAGGACGCGAAAACATCAACTAACGCACGAGCTACTACACTTAACTGTCGCTCTTGCTTCTCTTCGCTATTCGTCGCCCGCACCAATTCGTAGAGAATCCGCGTCTCACGAGCCTGCCGACTGGCCTGCTCTGCGCGCGAACGCATGGCTGAAGCCAACTGGCCCGTGATAATGGCGGTGGTAAGAAAGACAAAAAGGGCCAGCCACTCCTCAAACCGTGCGATAGTAAACGTGTAGAGTGGCGGGACAAGAAAATAGTCGAACGTGCTAAATGCCACAAGAGCAGACAAAACCGCCGCGAACATGCTGCGCGTACTTGCCAAAGCTAGCACAATTAAGAGATAGGTGAGAGAAATGTTGGGGATACTTGGATACAGGTGCAATAGAAAGATTATCGCTGTCAATAACAGGGTACTGGCTATCGCGAGTATACTATCAATGAGATAATATCTCCATTGTGGCCCTTCCCTCTTTCCTAGCGATGGTAAATGTTGTACCTGGCTCATTGTAACTTTACCCTTTTTCATCTATTGTACCTGAAAATGAATGGCTTTAGCATAGAAGATAGATATGCACGGTGTCAATAGCCATCGGGGCAGCAATCAGGGTCTGTGAATTATTGCCAATGATGCGATGGTGACTACCAGGGCGACCGCGAGGGTCGCCCCTACTATATACTACGAACCTTTCATGCACGATATAGTGTATAGTAGGGGCGACCCTCGCGGTCGCCCTGGCAATAATTCACAAGCCCTGGGGCAGCAATCTGGTGCTTGACGCCACCTGCTTGCATAGCTATACTGAATGTATGAGTCATCGACGAATCATGCTTTTCATTGGGCTTCTCTTTGCCAGCCTGCTGTCAGCTTGCAGCCCTGGACATGTTGGAGGCAGCGAAATTGCCTTTCTACGCGACGGACACCTGTGGACGATGGATCCAGATGGTGCCAATGCCTTTGAAGTTGTGGCAGAAACTCCTGCCGTTATCGGGTATGGATGGTCTCCAACGCATCAAATTTTGACCTATCGCACACTTGACCCTGAATACGCTAAAACGGCATTCGCTCACGCTCTGGCGATGAATCCACTCACTGAAATGTTCGGCGATATGCCAGCCTCCGAGAATACGATTGGCATTGATGGCGGTTCCCCTATTCCTATCCTTTTCTCAAGCCAGGACGTTCAGGTGAGCAACGCCTGGTGGAATGCCAGCGGAAATCGCCTGATATATCGAGAGGAAGCCGCTACTTCGTCCCCAACAGCCAATTCGGTACTGTGGTGGATATCACAAAATGATCAACCAGGCGGTATAGCGCGCAAACTCTTCCCCAGTTCATTTTCCATTCCCTCGATAGCTACAAACAATTCAATGGCTATAGGAAACTCCTATCGTGGCGTGTATGCGACATCTTTAGATGGGACGAATATGAGATTTATCATCGCTGGCAAGCTTGCTGGTCATCCCCTCCCCGCCACGTTAGAACGTATTCTGCTACAACCTGCTCAAACACAACCCTCCATGCTGTTCGCGTTCTCTTCTGCTGCCACAGGTTCTTCTAGTAGCACTCCGCTCTCAGTACAGCTTACGATGAGCGATATGCATGGTCAGATGACCCCGCTCACTACCTGTACCTGTTCACAGTTCGCCTGGTCGCCCGATGGCAATAGTATTTTGTACAGCAGCGGTGCTACCTATACATTGTTTCATCTCAGTGATAGGTCTTCCTTCTCCATTACGGCAGAAGATGGCAGTATGCCTTACTGGTCGCCCGATAGCCGATTTCTCTTGTTGGACGGAGGGCATAGTTTGACCTTGCTCAACCTTTCAAACCAGCAGTCGCACGTTCTGCTTAGCGATGGCTCGGCACTGTGGAATAGCACTTCACAAGCTCTCCCACTGGCGGCAACTAATACGTTGCTCCAGCCACTAACAAATAATTTGTGGGCTGCCGACAGTCAACATTTCCTTTTCCTGACTCGCGGACGTTTGTTGTGGCAAGGAAAAACCCTGAGTTCTGGCAAGGGATTGTATACAGTTGCCATTGATGACCAGGGTCAAGCACAAGGTACACCTATGCTGGTTGATGCAGGCAATGATACGCAGGCTGGTTGGACGTATGAAGACCTCAATACCTCATTTTTGTTCTAATTTTTCCTTATCGACTTGCAATACATGCAGATCAGTACGTGTGCGTTTAGTTTTTTTGCATGCAGGAGGTGTTCGTCGGTCGTAGGGACAAGGGGTGGACGTGGCGGTTGATGGGGGGCCTTGTCCTCGTCCTGGGGGATGTCTCCAACCCCCACCCGGACAGGCACAAGGCCCCCACGTCCACATCCCCTCGTCCCCCTGTCCCTATTACCTGTCCCCCGGACAGGGTGCACGCTTCGCGCGCCATTTCATCCTTAAGTGAGATGTATTGGGCACAAGGCCCCCACGTCCACATCCCCACATCCCCCTGTCCCTACACACGCTTCAACCCTCGATGCAAATATGAAATGCACCTCCGAACAGTACTACTGCATTGGCTATGAGATATGAATGTGTGTACAATGAGGGATGAGTTCATCATAGTATATAGGGAGGAGAATGAGACATGAGCAAGCACGATACCAATAAAGGCAACATTCCGCCCAAGGCGAAAGAAGATACGTTGGATATAGAAGAGTACGACGAAATGGAGCTTTTGGAACGTCTAGAATCGCTACGCGAAGATATGGAAGATTTAGGTGTAAGCACCTTAGCCGAAGTCATAAAGCGCATAGAGACAATGCATCGGCAATTAGACAAAAGAGGGGCATGACCTCTATGTCTGAAGGATAGAAGCGGCCACAAGCCCATTTGGTCAGTGCTGATACCCCTTGCGAGGGGAGTATCAGCACTACTAAACTACTTACTCGACGCCGAGGTACGCTTGGCGAACCAGGTCGTTGGACAACAGATTTGATGCGGTATCGCTGAGCACAATTTTGCCTGTTTGCAAGACATAGCCTCGGTCAGCAAGGGAAAGAGCCATGGAGGCGTTCTGCTCAACCAGGAAGATTGTCACGCCCTCATCACGAATACTCTTCACAGTGTTAAACACTGTCTCGACGAGAATGGGCGATAAGCCCATCGAGGGTTCATCCATACAGATCATGCGCGGACGCGACATGAGCGCACGCCCCATCGCCAGCATCTGCTGCTCACCACCTGACATAGTGCCAGCTACCTGCTTTAACCGTTCTTTGATGCGGGGGAAAATTTGGCAAACATGATCGAGATCCTGCTGAATCTCGCTACGGTTGCTGCGAATAAAGGCACCCATTTCCAGGTTTTCCAGGACGGTCATACGCGGAAAAATGCGCCGCGCTTCCGGCACCAGTGCCATACCCAAACGCACGATATCACCTGGCAATTTCTGTCCAATCTGCTGGCCTTCAAATTCGACTGTTCCCTGGCGAGGATGTACTAATCCGAAGATCGTTTTCATTGTTGTCGTTTTACCAGCAGCGTTTGCTCCTAGTAAACAAACTATTTCGCCCTTATTCACCTCGAATGAAACTTTTTTCAATACCTGGCTAGGGCCATAATAGGTGTCTACATCGTTTAATCGTAACATTCTTGACCTCTTTGGAATCTCGGTTTATTCATCGATGGTCGTTTCTGGACGTTCATAGACAGCGGTTTCTGTTTTTACGGGTGTCGATGCTTTACCGAGGTAGGCTTCAATAACAAGTGGATTGTTTTGTATATCTACAGGTAACCCTTCCGCGATTTTCTTTCCATAATCAAGCACTGCTATACGATCAGACATCCCCATCGTAACGGCCAGTTTATGTTCAATCAGCAGGATAGTGAGTTGTAATTCATCGCGCAAGCGTCTCACGTACTTCACCGCTTCGAGTGTCTCGGCCTCGTTCATGCCTGCCGTTGGCTCATCTAACAAGAGCAATTTGGGCCTGGCGGCAAGGGCACGGGCAATCTCGATACGTCGCCGGTCCGCGTAGGAAAGATTAATCACGTACTCTTCTTGCCGCTCTACCAGCGTGGGGCCAAAAAAGCTGAGTAACTCAATGGCTCTTCTACGAGCTGCTGCCTCTTCGCGTACAACGCTGGGGAAATGGAACAGCGAGCCAAGGATATTGGCCTTCAATTGAGTATGTTGCCCCACGAGGACATTCTCCAGGACAGTCATATTATTGAAGAGGCGAATATTTTGGAAGGTGCGAGCGATGCCACGCACAAGCACCTGGTCGGGGTTCAGGCCCACAATCGACTTGCCTGAGATAGCTATATTCCCCTCGGTTGGACGATAAATACCGGTGATCAGGTTAAAGACTGTCGTTTTCCCGGCACCATTGGGGCCGATAACGCTGATAATTTCGCCCGGCCAAATTTGCAGATCAACATCCTGCACGGCAGTGAGACCGCCAAAACGCTTGGTCACTTTATTCAATGTCAGGAGAGGCTCACCTGATTTCGTGCTCGCCTGCTCAACACTCATAGCAAACTCCTGTTCTCTGCTATTCAACATGCACCTCAGACTCGAAGCCGGGTGATCCTGGCGGTGCTTGCAATGCGCCTGCCTCGACCTCTTCGTTACTACCATGGTGAAGCTCACGTCGCCTTCGAGCACTGGGAATAAGTCCCTCTGGACGGAAAATCATGATTACGACGAGGATAACACCAAAGATCAGGTTACGAATATTCCCAAAAGTAAAACCAGGAATGACCTGAGTAATCGCACCGTAGATCGAATGGAGGATATTGGTAGGATCAGCCGCCAGAGTATCCAACTGAGCCAAGATAAACTCATTCACAGAGTAGACGACCAAGGCTCCAACGATGACGCCAGGAATACTGCCGATACCCCCGATAACGACCATAGCCAGGTAGATCACCGAGTCTCCAAAGCTAAAATTATCCGGTGAGACGCCACCAAGCTTCGCCGCGTGATAGGCACCGGCAATGCCTGAGAAAAAGGCTCCAGTTGCAAAAGCGAATAGTTTGGTATTGACAAGGTTAATACCTGATGATGCAGCGGCAATTTCGTCTTCTCTGATGGCAACCCAGGCCCGACCGAGACGGGAGTCGCGCAGTCGGACATTCGCAAAGATAGTCAAGGCAATCAAGGCCAGAATGAGATAGTAGTAAGGTTCAGGAGTAAAGGTTGACCAATTGATGCCAAAAAAGGCCGGTGAATTGACACCAACAATACCATTGGCACCATTGGTAAATTTGTCCAGTTCCAAGAAGACTACCGGTACAATTTCACCAAAGCCAAGAGTTACAATGGCAAGATAATCGCCTCGTAAGCGGAGGGTTGGAGCACCGAGCAATACTCCAAACAAGGCTGCGATAAGCGCGGCGACTAACAACATTGGCCAGAAGAGCCACGACAGAAGATGAGGATTAAACGGAGTAATACCGAAGATTGTTGATAACTGTGTTGAACCAATGATACCCCAGGCGTAGGCACCGATGGCAAAGAAAGCTACATAGCCAAGATCGAGCAGCCCAGCAAAGCCAACAACGATATTGAGGCCAAGCGCAAGAATAACATAGTAGCCTGCGTCTCCGTAGCCTGCTAAACGTCCCTGTGTGCCAGAGCCAAAGAGGAAGGGATCAAGTACTGGGTAGAACAAGACAAAAATGATAACCAAGGCCAAGTAAAAGTTCCGTGCGCCTGTACTACGTAGAGGTAAGTCGTTCGGTACAAGGTCCCTGACCTCCTCGCGAACTCTATCGGTAGAGAGCACTTCAAGTTGCTGGCGTTTGCTCACGCCGTTTGTAATGCCGTTGCCGCCCTCGCCATTCTTCTGGGTAAGCGTACGACGCGTAGCAATTATACCGCCTAAACGACCAAGAAAGTATCCGACGACGGGTAAAAGTATAGTGCGAACAGCAACCCAGATGAGCAGTATCGTAGGTAATGAACCTGCAAAGAAAAAGATGAGGTCCACCGCCAGCGAAAGCAGGGAAAAGGCCAGTCCGAACCAAAAACCACCAGCGATAGCCTTGTACATTAAGTTGGCCCGCTGCTCTGCCGTAATGACCTTTAAATTTTCTAAGGGCGGAGGAGCAGTATAATGCCGTATTCTACGCACAAGTGTACGCACATAGAAAAAAGCTCCCCAGACGATCACACTTAAGGCGAGGCCAATGATCAGACCGGTTCCCATAACAAGAAATATGGGTACCAGGGTAAAAATAGCAATATCGAGCCAAATCTCACCCATGCTGCGGCGACCACTATCGGCCGCGACAAAATAGCCTGCCAGAGCAATAATCGCGGCGTAGAAAATGGTAATAAAAACACCCGCTTGAATCAGGGTGGAAACATCATACGGTGTACTCGCGGGTGAAAGAACACCGAGCATGACATTATTGACAATTTCCTCGCCACTCCAGACAAAGGTGAAGACCGCTAACGGCACAATCAGTGCCACCAACCATTTCAACAGAAGTTTGCGCGTATCAGGTCCTGGTTGAAATAAATTGCCGCTTATCAATGTCGACATACTTGTGCCACCTCATTTCGTATAGTGTTCATTCGCAATAGAGAGAACCTTTCTTCTGCGCTTTACACCTTCTCAGGAGTATTTTGTCCTAGCAAACCCGATGGTCGGAAAACCAGGATGAGAATGAGAATAGCAAAAATGATGGCCTCGTGCCATGCTGCACCACCATGTGGTAGAACTGTATCTGGAATAAGAGAGGCCAATGCTTCAATGATACCAATGAGGACGCCACCAAGCATGGCACCAACCAGATTGCCGATACCACCAAGCACTGCTGCTGTAAAGGCGATCAAACCAAGTTGGAAGCCAATGTTAAAGATCGTACTCCCATACTGAAGGCCATAGATAAATCCAGCGGCTCCAGCTAAAGCAGCGCCGATAAAGAAGGTAATGGCGATAATCTGATCCACGTTCACGCCCATGAGGGCCGCGGCATCGCGATCCTGTGCCACTGCGCGCATGGCACGCCCAATACGTGTACTGCTAACCATCCACTGTAATGCTACCATCAAGACGAACGACACCACAATTACCAGGATATTCACACTACTTATATTTACTGATCCAATATTGTAGGTGATTTGAGGGAATATCTGTGGAAACGAAACATAATTAATACCTTTCCACAGCTTCCCCACGTCTTCCAGGATCAGTGAAACGCCAATAGCTGAGATGAGTGGTGCAAGTCGAGGAGCGTTTCTGAGGGGACGATAGGCAACGCGTTCAATAACGACACCGAGAACCGCGCATACCAGCATCGAACCAAGGCAGGCAACCACCAACAAGCCAACTAAGGCGATGCCAGTTGGTTGTGAGGTTGAAGTAATGCCAAACGCACCGAGGATAACAATGGAGACGAGGGAGCCAATCATGAAGATATCGCCATGGGCGAAATTAATTAACTCAATGATGCCATAGACCATGGTGTACCCAAGGGCTATCAAGGCGTAAATTGCGCCGGTGTAAATACCGACGACAAGCTCTTGCAAGATAAGTGACAGTGTCATAAATGCGCTTTCCCACCTTCCTGCCAAATAGTCGAAAAAATTCAGGTCAGGTCAAATAGGAAGAAAGGGTGCAGCCAACAGATATCAATCTGTTGGCTACCCCCTGCTTCATTACAGGTTAGATAGAAGGGCTATCCAACCAGGCATCCTTGCTTGCCTGTGAAGGTCTTTCCCAAAACAATTATTGCACCGTCAACGAGGTAAGAACCTTCCAAGAGGGTGTACCATTGACGCTGGCAAGCTGCTGGACGGTGATAACTTTGTTCGTCGTATCACCATTGCTATCAAAGGTGTGATGACCAGTAAGGCCGGTGTAGTCGGTCTTCGCCATCGCATCAATGACAGCTTGACGGAAAGTAGACGCAGTCGCGGAATCGCCAGAGTTTTGTGCTGGCTTTGCACCACCATCAATGGCTGCTTTGATCGCGTTGATCACGATCTTCATGCAGTCGTACCCTGAGGCACTATATGCACCGAGCTGACCATAGGTTTTGGTGTAATTTGTCACGAAACTCGCCGCGGCAGGATTTTTCGTCACATCGGAAGATGCAACTGTACCGAAAACGGGACCACCGGTTAAGCCAATAGTCGAGGCAAAGCTGGATGAAACAATGCCATCACCACCAGCAAAGGAGGTATTCTTCAACGCGGGAACCTGCTCCATTTGCTGGCGAATCAGCGTACCACCGGTACCGTCGGTGCCACCAAAGTAGATGACATCGGGCTTCATTGAAGCAATCTGTGTTAGCAAGGAGACAAAAGATGTGGTGGTACCTGGCTCGCTACTGCGCCCAAGCACTTTACCACCAAGCTTCGTCCATTCAGTGCTGTAGGTATTTGCAATGCCGATACCATAGGTCTCAGCATCATCGATGACGTAGGTCGTCTTATAATGCTGGGTGTTATAAAGATAGTCAGCGTTCGCTGGTCCCTGATGATCGTCTGTCGTCGCAATACGGAAGTATGTTACTTTACCGCTAGGTCGAAGTGTCGGGATCAGGTTGTTCGTGCCGCTACAACCAACATTTGCAGCAGACTGAGTCAAGCACTGGTTCGTGTTTGATGGGCTGATCAATGCAATAGGAGCCTGGTTCGCAATAGGCATGTCTGCTTTGGCGACGCTACTGTTAAATGGTCCTACAATACCTGCAACCTGCGCATCACCAATGAGTGCGGTAACATGTTGCGAACCTACTGCCGGATCGTGCGTGCCGTTAGGGCCCACATCGTCGGTAGGAACCAGTACGAGAGTATAGCCAGGAATGGTTTTATTGGCATTGGCCTCGTCAAGGGCCATGTGCGCACCGTTCTCGGCAGGTTTACCGTTACTGGTATCTTTACCAGAAACAGGTAATTCGGTAGCGATCTTGATAGTGACATTACCTGTGGTGGGGGTTGAGTTCCCCGTACCTGTCGTGCCTGCTCCACAGGCTGCCAGTAGCAATAATGCTACGGATAGCAGCATGGGCAGAGCAAAAATACGTGACCAATTTCTCCGCATAATGGCGATAGCCTCCTTCAGGAAAACTAAATACGAACGGATTGTCCGATAGAGGGATTAAAAAATGATGAACATCAAAATTCTAGTGTTCCCTCTAACGTTATTACGTCAGATATCTCGCAAATCTCACCACTTTAAACCGAGCAATTCCGATTTTACCTGGACAGTTGCATATCTTCAACGCTATTACAATGGTATCCAGGGAAGGGGGACCGCTATACCGTACCAGACCAGTCATTATTAGGGTAGTGTTTACTCGTGCTGATGTGCAGATTATACGCATCAATACTGGCAATGTCAATAGTCACAGTGCCGGACGGGTGTATGAAAAAGTTGTAGGCAGGCAAGCAAAAAGGTGGTATCCTCATCTGTAAGGAAAAACGCCAAAACAGAGAGGACCCCTACCAATGGAAACGAACGAAAAGCTGAAAATAGCCCTGCTGCAAGAGACAGAACA
>JBBQXY010000086.1:0-23826 GCA_038209195.1 Ktedonobacterales bacterium
TCTTTCATCACGCTGCGCCAGTTGGTCACGCAGGGACTGGTTCTCTTCTCGCAGATGAATACGTTCTTCTTCGATCGTCATACTCTTACTTTACTGGGTTTGTCGACGTTTGGCAAGCCTCTACTGACCTGAGTTGTTACGCATTATTGTACATTGAGGACACTGCAAATGTAGGTTACAGTGTCCTCAATACATAACGAACAAATTCCCAATCCTGTTCTCCATTACCTATCAACTTACCGCGTGGCACTCACCTTGATGGACCAGTTCGCGCTCAAAGGCCTTGTTAAAAAGCTCCACAAAGGTATCGTCGTACTCAGAAATCAAACCTTCCTGGTACAAGGTGGAGAAGGTAGCCTGTAGGGCTGGTTTGATTTCAGCTAAAGGCACCTCTTCTTGCATTGATTGAATTCGCACAACAGGTCGTCGCGACAACAATCTTGTCATGGTAAACCAAAGCGATGAAAAGGTACGATGGTCGTGGCTGTGAGCTTCTGGTTGCGGTTTGCCGCAGAGAGAGGCTAAGCGTGCCATCTCTACCTCGCGCTGGATATCTCGTCGGCGGTAATCGGCTAGTTGTTGATTCAATAATAAAAGCATCGCTGTCCCCTTTCGTAGGAAGATGGAATATCGTAAAAACTCATGAAAAGTGTATTGGAACTATGTAAACACGCTTAGGGTTTACCTTTGAGATAGCTATCCAGCAGTTCAGAGACCTCGGAAAGCATATCGTGCCGAAGATTGTAAAACTTACCGTCCGCCTGGGCACGTACTAAGCCTGCGGTACGCAAGGTTGCCAGGTGATGGTGCATCGTTGTTTTCGCCACACCAAACTCGTCGGCAATCTCCTGGAGCGTATAGCTCCGCGTCATCAGCAGCTTGAGCAGGCGCAGGCGACGCTCATCCGCCAATGCCTTGTAGAGTCGTACCAAGCGCACCGGCGGCGTATTGCTGTCCTTTGAGATACTCTCGTCCGCGACTGGATAGCAAAACATCTTGCAATCCTGGTACTCTGAAATTTCGTTCCAGGGGCGCATCGTAAAGCTGGGAACAAGTAGTACGCGCCGCAAACCCGCTTCTGGCTCATACAAGAGTCCATTGGTGGCTGTTTCGATCAAACGCTCAAGCGACATTGTTGCCACCAGCGCGCGCTTGGACTCGGCGTCACGCTCCAAGATGGGCAACCATTGCTGCTCGTACTCTCGAAAGACGCGTTCATACCAATTTTGCAAGATGTAGAGCAGCGTTTTTTTCATCTCTTCGGCATCAATCGAGAAGATGTAGCGCAGTTCATTGCCCCAATCGCCCTCGTCGCGTGAAGCCGTTTTGATGAATTGCTTCTGTGCCTCTACGTCGCCTTCAGCCGCCGCGAGGATAATATCGAGCGGTGTTGATCGCCTGAATCCTTTTCGATAGTAGCCTATACTATGCAAACGCAGCTCAAACGCATCGGTTGCCGCTACGTTAGCCAGAAAAATAGGGACATCTCTGGGTGGCTCACTATCGTAGACAATGCCAAGCAGGTGTTTCCAGATGTGGTTACAATCGGTCTGAAATGCGCTACAAGCCTGAAGCAGTTCTTTTCCAGCTTTTGTACGAGCTTCATCGAACCACGTACTGTCCAGTTCGTAGTCAGAGTCCTTTTTTTCGTTAAAAACAATCAGGCTCATCAAAAATTCATAGGCTAGGCCAACCTCGATTGTGACTGTGGCTGGTTTCCGACCTGCGATATCGCGCACATTCATAGCGTTCTCTGCATCTGTCATACGAACTATCCCGTCTGTTCGATATATTTTATCGTTCGATATTTCTCGTATACAGAAATTATAGTCGAACTTTAGCAGAATGTCAAGGGCGTTGCAGTGTGCATTTCCCGCTTGTCAAATAAAGTGAAATAGAACACTATCATAAAAGCGCACAAAAAGGTATAATTATGAAAAATATTATAAGTATAAGCACAGCCATTGCTTGGCAATGAAGCTTTAAGCACAGTGGAGAAAAATATTGTGTCACGGAAAAACAAAAATACTCATAACTCCAACCATACCCCTGACCCATTTGAAGGCCAGCAGCAGGAACAGGATGATCTCCTGCTGGAAGGAGCCGATAGTCAACCATTGGATGATGTCCACAGATTGACCCACACTGTTACCAGTAGTGCCTTTGAGCACGAAGATGAATGGCACGAGGCCGGCAAACGTGATGTCGAGCTATATATTCGCACATATAACACATTACTCCGTAGTTCAGGCGAAATTAGCTTGAAGGCTCTAGTACAGGCGCATTACAATATTGACTCCAGCCTGCACCCCGAATCGCGTTCCCCATATCCAGATATGTCCGCACTCATCTATAGCGTACTACGGCTGCCAGCCTCGATTGTCAATTGTAACCTGGTATTATTGGGTCAATCGGAAGAAGTGTTTCAGCAGCAGGGTTTTCATGTTGACGGTTGGGAGGCGGTAACGGCCTCCGCACGACGGCGCAAGTGGTTCTATGATGGCAAAGAGACGTTGGCTGTCTATGTCGCCAGCGTGAGCGATACTGACGATATTGTTCCCATTCTTGTCGCCTTTCAGATTGAATGGAACAAGATGTATTACCTGCTCAATGCCGAGCCAACCACGATGCAGTTGCTTGAGACGCGTATGGATAGCACCTCGCCAGTCTTTGCCGAGATTACGAAGGTGTTGCGTGAGCGGCTGCACATCCAACCAGGGGACTGGCGTCGCCTTGAACTGATCTGGGGAGACCGCCTGTGGGAAAATCTGCTCAAAATTGGCAAGCATCGCAAAAGCTTTTTGCTGCGTATGCTGGGTGGTTCGCATGTCGGCTATGTGCGAGCGACCCGCAAATGGTGGTCGCCCGTCGAGCAATTGCTGAACACGCTTGGTGTACAAGACAAACCCGTGTACTTTGTATCCAGTAATACCCACAGCCTTATCAATCTCATGTCAGGAAGCATCTTGAATCGTCAGGATGAATTGACCAGCTTCGCCCTCAGTGGGGAAGACCCCTATCTGGCCGACGAGTGCCGCAAGCTCCAGCAGGGGACCGTTCCTGGCAATTGGCAAAATTTCCTCTACTTCACTGCTCGTGAGTGGATGGGAACCGTTGGTGGGAGAGAGTTTGCTTTCAATCGTGAGCGCGAAGAACGCGAACGCGGCATCTGGCATGTGGGCGCACGGCACGGCCTGGAGATCGATGCGCAAGTGTTTGAGCTTTCCAAGTTGCGCCAGATGGAGATTGATCCACGCTGTCGTATGCCTAGCATGGATAAACTGGCGCAGAGCGAGGCGTTGATCATAAACATTGATTATCCTCTGGGTATGGCTGCTTACCGCATGCTGCGTGAAATCATGGAAAACGTAGCACAAATTCGCGGTATCTACATTCTGGGCAAGGCTGCTACCCTGAACGGCAGTATCGGCGATGTGATGATTTCCAACGTGGTGCTTGATGAGCATTCACAGAATACCTACTGGTTGGATAACTGTTTTATCGCCCAGGATGTGCAGCCGTACCTCATCTATGGTTCCGTCCTGGATAACCAGAAGGCGGTCTCCGCGAAGGGAACCTACCTGCAAAATCGCCAGTACCTGGATTTCTATTATCGTGCCAACTATACTGTCGTTGAGATGGAAAGCGGCCCCTACCTCAATGCCATCTACGAAGATCAATACCTTTTGCGCTATCCCACTGGTGAAAATATCAACTTTGCCCGTTTGCCGTATGAGTTGGGCATTCTGCACTATGCCTCGGATACTCCTTACACACGCGGCAAAAACCTGGGCGCAGGCAGTCTTTCGTACTTAGGGATGGACTCAACCTACGCGAATGCTGTCGCCATTCTGCGCCGCATCTACGAAAACGAGATTCGACTCGTCAAAGAGCAGGCAGAAAGCCGCGCCGAACGCGAACAAGCAGAGCCACCATTGATTTCATCCCCGGTGGAAACGAAAATTTCGTGAGAAAGGACGCGGGAGCGGTATGTCAAATCGTGTAGGGCAGCAACTGGGGGATTATCGCCTCTTGCGTTTGCTGGGGGAAGGGCATGAGACACAGGTCTACCTGGGCGAACACGTTGTTTACCGTACCCTGGTCGCGATCAAATGTCCAGTCAGCAATTGGGGAGACGCCTTGCGATCTTTCGCCGCGGACGTGCAAACTGCTCAGCAACTCAAACATCGCTCTATCGCACGGGTCTTCGCCAATGGAACGCAGGATAGCACTCCGTTTCTCGCTATGGAGTACGCACCAGGTGGAAATATGTGCCAGCCAAAGGGTAGTTGTCTCTCTCTGACAACGGTGGTTCCTTACGTGCAACAGGTGTCTTCTGCCCTACAATACGCCCATGAGCGGCAATTCATGCATCGCTCGCTGCTGCCAGAGAACATCCTCGTAGGAGCCCAGAACGAACTTTTGCTTGCAGATTTCACCAGTTGTGCTGATAGCGCGTCAGTACATCCAACCGGGCAGCCAAAACATAGCGTGAAGTCGCGTGCATACCTCTACATGGCACCAGAAAAGGTGCAGGGTCATCCTCTTCCGGCCAGTGACCAGTACGCGCTGGCGGCGATTGTCTACGAGTGGCTCTGTGGTGTGCCCCCGTTCGATGATATAGCGGCGGCTCTCTACGGGGAACCTATCCCCATACGCCAGCGTGTAGCAACGCTCTCACCCGCGGTCGAGGTTGTACTGCTAGTCGCACTGGCTCGAAAAGGAGAGTCCCGTTTCGCTAGTATTCATGCTTTTGCCAATGCTCTGGCTCTGGCTCTCAAATTGGAATCCGCCAGTACCGCGGCCACTGCCCTGGTAGATGAAATTGCCCCTGTCCTCTCTGGGAGGCAGCACACTCGCCCTCTACCAGTGCAACTTGAAGAGCCGATGGCAGTCGTAGATACTATTGCTACTAGAGATACGCAAGCTCAGGCAGATGAGCTAGAGTATGTGGAAGATTTTTCCCCACGCTCACACGAGTTTACTTATACGCGGCATACTGCGGCTCTCAAGGCCGTGCGCTGGTCCCCCGATGGGAAGTTTATTGCTTCGGCTGGTGGGGATGGCTCAGTGCAGGTGTGGGATGCTAGCATTGGTACACATGTTTTTAGCCATAACGGGCATCAGGGTACTATCAATACCTTAGCCTGGTCGCCACTTAACGCCGTTTTAGACCCGGAGCAAAGTTGGCGCATTGCTTCTGCTGGTGCAGATACGACTGTTCAGCTCTGGAATGTTGTGCGGAAAGACGATGGCGAGGAGTTATTACCGCAAACAGACGTTTTTAGCTATCGAGGCCATGCCGACGAAGTGCATGTGGTGGCGTGGTCGTCCGATGGCTCACGTATCGCCTCGGCTGGCGCGGGAACGACCGTCCAGGTGTGGGATGTTGCGACTGGCAAAGAACTATTGACGTATCGTGGTCATCTCAATAGCGTTCGTGTACTCGTGTGGTCGCCGGACGGCTCGAGCATTGCTTCAGCAGCCGGAGATACCAGCGTGCATATCTGGCATGCCAGCACAGGCGAGACCTTCGTGGAAGAAGATATCCATGACCATCCCATCAATGCCTTGGCCTGGTCTCCCGATGGGCGGCGCATCGCTTCTGGCGATAGTGAGAACAGTGTTTGTATTTGGGATCCCGCCCCTGACCCTGAAAATACCCTAGTCGTACCCGAATATAGTGACTTTGCAGCTCCTGTCCTTGTGCTAGCGTGGTCGCCCGATGGCACACGTTTGGCGGGAGGCTGCGCCAATGGCACGGTGCGCGTTAAGGAAGTATTTTCATTCAAGTATACGGATTCTCTGGTACACGACGGCCATACTGCCGCCGTCAATGCTTTGTCGTGGTCGCCGGATAGCACACATATTGCCTCCGCCAGTGACGATACGACAGTGCATGTCTGGTTTGTGCCTCCCAGAATCGATGCAATGCATCCATTTGACAAATCTGAGCTGTACCAGGAGAGGACGTCACACGCTTCTCCGTGGGATACATGGCCCTCAACACACCCCGTACCTGAACCATCCGATGTTATACCGTGGACATGGGAGCAAGCGCCTGTTGCGCACTTGCCTCATGTGCCAACTCCCCCTGTTGTTTTACCCGCCGAGGCTACCCTGTATCGCTACCACGGTCACATGGAGATAGTGAATGCCGTTGTATGGTCACCGCAGGGACATCGTCTTGCTTCAGCCAGCAACGATGGCACGGTCATGCTCTGGGATGCTTTGAGTGGTGCGAACGTACACATCTATGATGGTCATAGAGGACAAGTGCGAAGCGTGGCGTGGTCGCCGACGGGAGACCGTCTGGCCTCGGCTGGGGAAGACGGTACCATTCAGCTCTGGGATGCCAGCACTGCTACACATCTCTTGACGTATCATCTCCATGAAGGTGCCATCAATGTCGTGGCGTGGTCGCCGGATGGTCGCTATCTGGCTTCGGCTAGCGATGACATGACGGTTCAGGTCTGGGACGCTGCTACCGCGCAGCATCTCTTCACCTATCGAGGGCATACCGAGGGCGTTCATCGCCTTGGCTGGTCATGCGATAGCCAGCGTATCGCCTCAGTTGGTAGGGATAGTCGCGTACATGTTTGGGAAGCGACGACTGGTCTGCATGCCTTCGTCTATCGTCACCCCGAAAATGTCCACGCCCTGGCATGGTCGCCCCACAGAAATTCCATCGCGGTAGTAGGTGAGAACAGTATGGTGCTGCTGTGGGAAGCTATACCCGAAAGCACTATGTCCGGATTTTCTACGCCGTTCTCGGCGATCTCTACGCTGGCCTGGTCTCCTGATGGCTTACACCTGGCCCTAGCGGGTAACAACGGAGCGGTGTTGGTATGTGAAGCTGGCACCGGAAAAAATATGCTGCTCTATCAGGAGCATCATGCACAGGTGACGACCCTGGCCTGGTCGCCCGATAGCACATGCCTGGCATCAGTCAGCTCGGATAAAACAGTAGTGGTCTGGACGACTACCATCCTTGATAGTATTTGTCCCTATCGCGGTCATTCCGCCTCTGTATACCTCCTGGCCTGGTCGCCCGATGGGACGCGCATGGCCTCTACCGCGGCTGACTCTACTGTGCAAGTTTGGGATAGCACCACTGGTGCACGCTTTGCCACCTATCAGCAACATCGGGCGTGGATACAAACAATAGAGTGGCAGTCTGCTGGAAAATCCCTGCTATCCTCGACAATTGATGGCGAGAGACACGTGTGGGATGCGACAACAGGCAACACTTTATCGGCGGGGCGTCTCGAAAGTCTTGCCGATCTTGCCAGTCTTACGGGGCTTGCTGCGCTCGTGGTGAAATCGGCTGACCTCACCTATATCGCCTGTATGTATCCCGAAGGCATCGTGGAAATAGCTGTCGCGGCAACGGGTCATCTGATTCAGGTGTATCGCGGTCATAGCGGCACGATAGCGACGCTGCTCTGGTCTTCCGACACGCGTATCGCCTCGGTAGGTCGCGATGGCATCGTGCATATCTGGGATGGCTTAACTGGTAATACGCTCTGTAGTTTACAGAGCTCAGCCAAGCCTCTGCGTCCCCTAGCATGGTCGCCCGATGGGGCGCGTATCCTGACTGGCGATACTGACCATACCTTGCAAGTCTGGAACACTACGACAGGAAGATGTGTCTGTAGCTACAGCGAGCATACAACTTCGCCTTACGCGACAATCTGGTCACCCGATGGACGCTTTATGGCCTCCGCGAGCGACATGTCCGCGGAGGATCCCCACTTCGCTGTTCAGGTATGGGACGCCACGACAGGCAATGCCCTCTCTCGTTATGAGGGCCACGACAGCCGTGTGGCTAGCATTACCTGGTCGCCCATGCCTATTACTCGTGGCTTTCGTATCGCCACGGTAGGTCTGGACGCTAGTGGAGAGAAATCATCCGCCATCCACGTCTGGGAAGCAACCACGGCTACATGTAATACGCGCTACGAAGCCCACACGTCGGCTGTCAACACCGTCTCTTGGTCGCCCACTGGCACACGAATCGCCTCCGCCAGCGATGATCAGACAGTGCGGATTTGGGATGTGCCATAGAGATAGAACTACTCTACCCCGATGTCCCATGCTTGTTGTAAATCCTCACGCGAATAGCATTGGAAGGCCATGAGCGTGTTGGTTTTGGTGATGGCGGGTAGTTGTACCATGCGCGTGGTGACAACTTCAGCCAGGTCCTCATAGCGCTGCAAGCGCAGGAGCGCGACCAGATCGTACTCCCCAGTGACGGAGTATACTTCTGCTACCCCCTCGATCTCTAAAAGACTTTGCGCGGTCTCATTCACCTGCCCACGCTGTACGTTGAGCAGAACAACGGCTGATACCATTACGGCTCCTTCTATCAAAACGCTGGTACTGGCGGCACATCTGGGAGTTCCATGCTCAATCCAATCACCTTCAGCTTCTTACGCAGTGAATCCAGTGCGTAGCGTGGCGTTACCCACGGGTCTGCCTTCATCGCTAGAATATTGGGGATGTACTCATCCGCCGGAGTCAATGCTGATAATGCGATAGGCGCGTATTTCTTGACGGCGGCTTGCACCACCTGCGCGTGCGCTATATCCTGGTGAACCATTTCGCGCAAGAACTTCACCCCGAAGACAACGTGGCGCGACTCATCACGCGCTACCGCCGTAAAGCCACCGCGGAAGGCTGGGAAGAGGTTAAATTGGCGATACGCTTCCAAAATTGCACGCTGGCCCGCCAGTGCCATAGTGCCTTCGACGATGATATGGTAGAGGGTGACACCCTCGATGAGGTGTGCTTTCAGTTGCGGCTCTTTTCTTATACGTTCAGCTACCTCGGCAAGCGAGTCGATGAGGATATATTGCAGATCATCGTTCATATATTTGCGCACTTCCGACAGGGTGCTCTCCAGGGAACCGCTGTCGATGCCCAGCACCTCCTTGAAGAAACGGGCAAAAAAGACGGTGTGTCGCGCCTCGTCCACCAGTTGTGTGGTTAAGAAGATACGCATTTCCTCGTCGGGCATAGCTGTCACATAGGGGGCCAGGGTATCGGTCACGCAAGCCTCACCTTTGAAGAATGCTGATAACCCATAGATGCGGTCCTCTCGCTCTTGCTGTGCCATGCGTTCCCATTGCAAGCGGTCAGGCGTAAAATCAATTTCCTGGGAACGCCACTGTTGGCGTTCCCAACGATAGTAGAGTTCGCGATAGCTCGGTAAATGGGCGAGTCCCTCGTCGATAATGTTGATCACATTGTCAATGGGAGTCTGTTGTAGTTGTGCTAACGAGGCACTTTCGAGGGGCATATCAATGGACATGTTGTCTCCTAAGCTCTTTCTTGTCAATCTTTCCGACGGCATTACGGGGTAAGGCGTTGATAAATTCAATTTCGCTGGGCGTCTTATAGTTCGCGAGCGATTCACGACAATAGGCCATCAGCGTCGCCGCATCCACGGGCGAGCGCGTGACGACATAGGCTTTGACCTCTTCGCCCATGCGCAGCGAGGGTATGCCGATCACCGCAGCTTCCAGTACGGCTGGGTGACTGCTGAGCACCTCCTCCACGTCGCGTGGGTAGATATTAAAGCCACCGCGAATAATCAAATCCTTTTTCCGTTCGACGATATAGAGATATCCGTCTTCGTCAAAACGTCCCATGTCGCCCGTGTAGAGCCAGCCATTGCGCAGGGCCGCGGCTGTCTCTGTGGGCATATGATAGTAGCCTTGCATGATATTGGGGCCGCGAGCAATCACCTCGCCTACTGCACCAACTGCCACTGGTTGATCGTTTTCATCTACGACCAACACTTCCACTGCGGACAATGGCTTTCCCACCGAACCTGCCTTGCGCGGCATATCGATGGCGTGCCCGGTCAGGGCTGCGCTGCCTTCCGAGAGGCCATACCCTTCCAGGATGCGACACTGAAATTTCTGCTCGAAGCCCTCCAGTATGGCGACGGGCAATGGGGCAGAGCCGCTGACGCAATATTGCAAACTGCTGGTGTCATATTTTTCAGCATCAGGTGTGAAGAGGAGTGCCACGAACATGGCGGGTACACCAGCGAAAGAGACGATGCGGTGGCGTTCAATCGCGGAGAGCACGGCAGTTGTATCGAATCGAGGATGGGAGACAATGGTCAGACCGCGCAAGAAAAACACATTGGCGGCAATAATACCAAAGGCGTGTGCGAGCGGCAGTATTGCCAGATTGGTCTCCATATCGCGTGTCTCGCGCTCTGGCCCGCGCCCGCTTAAGGCATTGGAGATCAGGTTGCGGTGCGTCAGTACCACGCCCTTTGGCTGTCCAGTGGTACCGGAGGTGTACAGAATTACGGAGATATCCTCAGGCGAAACAACACTGGCTCTTGCCAGAAAATGTTCTGCTCCGGAAGAGCCTTGTGCCACCACATCGCTATAGGCGCGTATAGTAGGTCTTGTGGTAGCTTTTCCGAGCTGTTCGACGGCGCCAGTACAGATAATCGTTTGCATGGCAGGCACATCCGCCAATGCAGCTTGCAGCAGCGGGAGCAGGACAGGGCTGGTAATCACGGCCTTCGCGGCAGAATTTTCCGCAATATAGCGTACTTCGGGCCCTTTGAGGATCGGCATCACTGGGATAATTACCCCACCAGCCCGCGAAATAGCCTGGTAGGCGATGATAACCTCTGGGCAATTGAGCATCATCACAATGACGCGGTCGCCCTTCGCAATGCCCAGTGCCTGTAAGCCTGAAGCCAGTTGGGCCGACTCACGCGCTAGATCCATATTGCTGTATGCTCGCGTCTGCCCTTGTTCCTCGTGGATCAAGGCTGTATATGGCCCGAAGCGCAGACAGTTATAGAGCGAGAGGTCAGAGAGTCCTTGTAGATCCGCGTCGCGCCGCGGAGAGGTCTCAGCCGTCATGCTTGTACCTCTTTCGTCGCTAGCTGGGACCGTGGAGGCAGTGAAACAATAGCCTCGCCGGTTGTCACGCGGTCGCCTTTCTGATTCTGTGCCCAGCATTCGATATGTACGGTTGCGCCCCCATCTTCAGCAGTGGAGTGTTCCTTCACGGTGCCGAGGCAGGTAAGTGTATCGCCCAGGCGTACCATGCCCAAAAAGCGTACCTTGAGCTGGGTTAGGAAAGCTTCGGGCATGTCAGCGATCTGTAGGTTGACAAATTGGCCCAGGAAAGCCATACTCAGCATGCCATGCGCAATGACGCTATCCAGACCGACGCGGTGGGCGGCGGCTTCATCGAGATGAATGGGATTGGAATCGCCAGAAGCACGGGCATAGCGCAGCAATTGCTCCTGCGTAATGGGTGGCTTGACAAGAGGCGTAAGCTCCACGCCGCTAGCGGTATTCAAAAGACTCAACGCAAAACCTCCACGGGGCCGTCGTCAAGCCCCTGGTTTTCAACCAGGCACGATTTGGACATGCGAGGATCGCGCACAACCTTCATCGCGCCCCTACAACGTCTCATAATCTTATGGAGGGAAAAGCAGTTACACTAACTGCTTCACTGTAGCACGTTTAGTAAGACATACGCAATGGTGAGCTTAGAAAACTGGATGCATTGAGCGCCAGGGAGAATGTGGTAACGCGATCACTGCTGGCTCCCAACCTGGCTCACCATATAAAATAGACCCGTTCCACTTCTCATTTTTTCTATAAAAACGATACCGTATTTGCCATCGATGCTCCATTTTCAGCTTCTCGTGATGGGCCGTGTCCAGGCCGAGCTGAAAGCTGAGCAACTGGGCATAATACGGTTGTAACGTATACTCCATCGCATCCGTGTCCAACTCATGATCTGCGAAGGCCATTTGGAGATCAAAACAGTAGGGATACTGCATCACTTCTGGGTCGCGATCCTCTTCATCTGACTGGTGGACCATTATCAGCATGCCTAACATCTCAAACTGGCAGTATGGCTCACCCGCGAAGGAGTTCTGCCGAAATGAAGGTAGTGAGAAGAGGTTGCGTATCTCAGTAGAGAGCTGTTGTAAAGACTTCTCTGTTTTGATACAGATTTGAAACGACATACAAACACTCCTAATGGGAGCTAGAAAGAGAACTCGTGGTATTGTCTAAATTCATCTTACGCCCCACAAGAAATAGTGTCAAGCGAGATGGGACAAGAATAGGAGAGCAAGGTATTCCCGTCACAGAACGCAGTTCTGTGACGGGAATACCTTGCTCTCCTATTCTTGTCAAAAATCTATTGACCTTTATACATTGATGAATTATACTCATACAACAAGTCTTACGCTCGGTTGAAATTCCAAACGATTCTAGCCATAAAAACTAAAAGCATTGCAAAGATACACTATAACAAAAATTGGGAGGAAAGCGCATGGCTCCTCCTGATGCTCATTTGACTGGACGACTCGCGCCGAGCTCGATGTTGCAGGGGCGTTATATCATCGTGGGACTGGCTGGGAAGGGCGGTATGGGTGCGGTCTATCAAGCGATAGACACCAAACGTACGCCGCAACGCCAGGTTGCGATTAAAGAGATGAGCCAGGCTTGCTACCTTTTTTATTGCCATCTTCACACAACCGCAAAATTGGCTGCAATCGTTGGCTGAACTTGGCGAGTGGTTCGAAAATGTGGGTTTGGCGATTCGTAGTTGGTCTTCCCGCGTGCTAACGCCCTGGTTCATTACCTTGCTCCTGGGGCGATTGGCTTTACTGATCGGCGGGAGTATCTATCTCTACCATCTGTTTCACGGCTCTTCGAGCATTGTCGCCTTTGGTTTAGCACTCGTGATGCTCTTCATCACCGTGTCGAGCAGTGTCAGTACACGGATAAAGGAACCCATTGCGAAAAGTATCTTCTTATGTACTGCCCTGGCTCTCTTCCTGGCCTGTTTCGCCCTGCAAACGATGCCAGACGTCCAAGCATTGCTGCATAGCATCACCGTTAGCCAGATCTTAATGGTCGTCCTCTTGGTGGGAGGGCTGATTACGCTGCTGCGCACCTCTATCAGGCTAACATGGGTCGATTATATCACCGTCGTGGGCATTGCCAGTACCTGTGCTTTGTTGCAAGCTACGCTGGGAACGCAAGAGTTGCGTCTCATTTCTGCTATTTCCGCTGCAAACTCTTCCTCAATCATTGTGAGTTTCACCGCCATTCTGGCCTATATAATGACGGCCCGTAAAACACCCGTCTTTTAAGCGGGAGATACAAGGGCCTACCTTGTGGGGCGTGATGGGAAGCGCATTCACGCTTGACACCACACTCTTTTTGCGCTATAAGCTGAGTATGCATAAGATGTTTCTGTATCGCCTGTACCCCACCAAGAAACAAGCCACCAAGCTCAACGAGACGCTGGATGAGTGCCGTTGGCTCTATAACTACTTGCTGGAGAAACGGAAGACATCTTACGCGCAACGTGGCGAAACGCTCTCGTGCTATGGACAGATCAACACCTTTCCGATCCTGAAAACAGAACGCCCTACTCTGACGCGTGTGCATTCCCAAGTCTTGCAGAACGTGGCGGTGCGCATTGATCTGGCCTTCAAAGCCTTCTTCCGGCGCGTGAAAGCCGGGGAGAACCCTGGATACCCTCGTTTCCGTGGAGCAGACCGCTACGATAGCTTCTGCTTTCCGCAAAGCGGTTTCAGTGTCTCCTATGATCACCGTGTCACCCTCTCCAAGATCGGCTCGGTCAAGATGGTCTATCATCGTCCTCTCAAGGGCAAGATGAAGACCTGTACCATTCACAAGAGCAGTACGGGCAAGTGGTACGTGTGCTTCTCGGTGGACTGTGAACCTGAACGGTTGCCCGAATGCCCTGAAATGGTTGGGATTGACGTGGGACTCAAAACCTTTGCTACCTTGTCCACTGGAGAAGAGATTGCACCTCCCAAGTTTTTCCGTCAGGAAGAAAAGGCCTTGGCAACGGTGCAACGCAAGCACAGCACCCTGGCAAAAGGAACGCCTGAACGACGGAAGCATCGCCACGTTATTGCGAGAGTTCACGAGCGCATTGCCTTTAGAAGAGATAACTTCACGCATCAAGCGTCCCGGCAGATCGTCGACCGTTTCGGCGTGATCTGCGTCGAGGACTTGCACGTGAACCGCATGGTTCACAATCATTGCCTGGCCAAAAGCATTCAGGATGCCGCGTGGTCTGGTTTTTTTGCGAGACTGTCGAGCAAAGCGGAAGAAGCTGGCCGACAGTTCATCAAAGTCAACCCGGCCTACACGTCGCAAGATTGCAGCAGATGTCACCATCGGCAGAAGATGCCACTCAGTGAGCGTGTGTATCATTGTCCCTGTTGCCTCCTTGCGATTGATCGCGACCTGAATGCTGCGCTGAACATCAAAGCTGTGGGACTACACAGCGTGGGTTGGCCCCTAGAAGCCCCGCGCCTTTAGGCCGGGGAGTAGTCACTGCCTTCATTGCGCTGTGTCGCCTGGGTAGCTCTTTTGCGGGCTTTGATCGCTTCATGGTGCTGGTGGTCGCCATATTGTATGCGTTCTTGCAATTCACGGTAGGGTATCAGGAACTGGGACACCTGCCGATGTTCGCTCCTGGCGTGTCGATGTCGCACAATGGTTTCTTATATGTGGCCTATATCTATCTGCTGCTGGTGTTTGTCCCTCTGGGAATGGCAGGGGCGGCTGTCTTCTTTGGGCATCGCTTCGCCTATCTGAGTCGCATCGCGATTTTCCTGCTGGCTGCCGCGTGTGCTGTTCTGCAAAACACCTTGGCGGATGCCGTCAGTATCACCCTCCCTTCTCGCTATCCTGGCCTGTCTAGCGTGACGCAGCCACTCGCACAGGTCATTGCGAACAGCCTCACCTTCAATCAGCTTTTTACTTACGGTGGGCTGCTCGTGGCTGGCTTACTGCTGTTGGTGTGCCTGTTCCGTCCCAGCGACTTGATCAATCGACCAGCCGTGCTGCTGGCGGCAGCCGTGGGGACCTTGCTGCAATCAGCCTTCTGGACGAACGAATCCTACCAGATACAGTTTCCTAGCAGCAGTGCCCAACTTTCTGGTTTCAACGCGGTGACATTCCTTGCAGCCAATCAGCTCGTGGCTACAGTGCTTTTGTTGTGCGTCGCCCTTGGGGTTGGTCTAACGATCTCGGTTGCCCTCATGCATTTGCTGCGCCAGATATCCTGGATCAATACATCGGCAATGGGGATAGAGCATCGCTTCACCTGGGTCAATGGCACGATCAAAGTTGTGGATCGACTGCTCATTATTGGCTTGACGCTGATTTCCGCCCTGCTACTCTGGTTCTTTACGCCCGCTCAATCCTTTCTTGCGCAGCCGATAAACCACTTGTTGGGCTTACAGAGTCCAATGATCGCCCTCAATCAGGTGCTAGCGGCTGGTTTAGTGTTCTTTACCACCGTCGCACTGTTTCGTATCGGGGGAACATTCAATCGCTGGGATTGCATCACGATTTTGCTGGATTGTGCTACCTGTTTCTTGCTTGCCCTAGGCAGTAGCAGTATTCAGTATATTGTGCCGCCAGTTTTGAGTAATGTGCAGCAATTTGTGGCGAATGTGTCACAGCCGCCCTCGGCTACGCTGCTGTTGATCTTTGGTTTGGCTTTCGCTGGAGTTATCTCCCTGCTCTGGGTCCAACGTGCGGTCTCGCGTGTGGACCATGTGTTACGTTTTGTACTGATTATCCTCTTTATCGGTGCTCTTGTCGGCACCGCGCTCAATTTTGTGTGGCCTCTCTCACTGGTTGTGGCTTTGACCTTCTTGCAGATGGGTCTCTTCGTGGCCATACAGATGGAACGTGTGCGGTAGCAATACAATAATCTTTCTGCTTGCCTCTGCTTGCTAATCCTGCTATACTGGCGTCATGAGATGGATAGTGGCATCCAAAAAGGATGGCATATCCTTAGAGACAGGCCAGTTTTCTTGGTGGAACGTTCTGAGATATCAGAAGGCCAAGGGGAAGCAGGTGTAATGGGTAGGAGCAGAAAGCGGAGATGATTGCCGCCCGTAAGTATATCGCGCCCGCGCCCGCGCCACCGCCGACGCAGGGCGAACCCATTATCCATGCCGTGCAGAGTGTACAGCATTGGGTAACACACTACTGGCACAAATTGCAACTTCCCTCCCATGAGTTGAGCCGGTTGGCAATAACGCAGGATCGGCAAGAATATACGCGCTGGACCGGAAAACGGCTCAACACCATGGCTCTGGGTTGTTACTGCTATCTCCCTGTCCCTTATGCTTCCCCTTCATACCATTCCCCGTCGCGTTCGCGTACCCATAGCCGCAAAGCACCCCAGTCATTGACACTGCCTAGTGTTGAAGCGGGGACATTACCACAGACCGTCGGACACCGACACTTGATCTTTATTGAACCAGATATGCAACCCCAATCGCTGGAAGTAACTGTGGCCCATGAACTTATTCACCTGGCAGATCGCGTGAGTGGCACTCCCCGCAAACATCACCATCATGGTTACGACTCCATTGCTGCCGATGAAGCCGCTATTACGGGCTATGGCCTGGAAGAACTACGGCACCTCTTACATGAAGAGAGCATGCATCGCGAACAGGTGCGTCGCCAGCATAGGCCTATTCGCTACCTCTACGAGTGCCCCAATTGTGCCAAGCTCTATCCGCGCACGCGTCGTTACTCGCACGCTGTCTCTTGTAGCAACTGTGACAAAACCTATAATCCAAACTATCGCCTCTTGCTGCGTAATTAGTGCTTTTTCACTTCGTTTGACTTGCCGCCTTCGGCGGCAGGGGAGAGGGAGAACTAGGGCGCAGCCCTCTATTACCTGTCCCCCAGACAGGGTGCAGTCAAGGGGCTGTCGCCCCTTGCATCCCCGCTTGTCAAATGCCGCCTGCGGCAGCAGGGGAGAGAGGGAGAACTAGGGCGCAGCCCTCTATTACCTGTCCCCCAGACAGGGTGCAGTCAAGGGGCGACAGCCCCTTACATCCCTGCTTGTCACCTGAAGTGGGACAGAGCACTAGTCAGCGTGTTAGATTCTTCGCTATCGCTCAGAATGACAGGGCACGCCACCTGACAGGGCACGCCACCTGACAGGGCACGCCACCTGACAGGGCACGCCACCTGACAGGGCACGCCACCTGAAGTGGGACAGAGCACTAGACCATGAATTATTTTTGCAGCTCGTGTAACCAATCGAGGAGTGAGCGTGTCTGGTAGATACGCTCGCGCAGGACGATGTGCTCGAAGAATTCTTCATCGCCAGATTCTACGTGCTGGCTATGTTTCGCTTCGAGCTGATCGAGGAAGTTTTGGCAGGCGAGGATTTGTTTATCAATCAAGAGCTTCATCTCATGTGGCCTATACTGCTGCGCAAAATAGAGCTTGATGAGGAAGAGGATACGCACCTCGCGGGGCCGTTCGACTGGCTCTATCAACCACTCGTACAGGGTGTTTTGTCCTTGCTCCGTCAACTGGAAAACTTTGCGCGGAGGGCGTGCGCCTTGTGGTTCTAGCTGAGCTATGATGTACTCCAGGCGTTCTAATTTTTTGAGGAAGGCGTACATTTGGCTCATTTCGAGACGAACGATTTGTCCCAGTGTGCCATCTCTGAACTGCTGAAACATCTCGTAGCCATGCATAGGCTCTTTGTGCAACAGTCCCAGAATGGCGTATTCCGCGGGTTCGCTGATAAACATTCTCTACTTTATCCTCTCCTACAACATCAAAGCAAGGGGCACTTGCACTATTATAGAATAAGTGGACTGCCAAGGCAATAGAGCCTGATGCTTGTGTAATAATGTGTCTGGATGACGTACTATAGTAATATGACGCTTCTACCTAATAATTGTAAAAGGGCATTTGCATCGATGAATGAGCAGGCCAAAAAACGACGAGGTGTTTTCCGTCGCCCATCTGGGGGCACTATCCTCATACTCTGTATCATCCTCATTCCCCTGGCTATTGTTTGTTCGTATGTGGATATTCCGGGCAGCATTGCCTTTGTCAGCCACTTTGTTAATGCGCCTCCGCCCCACTTTACCTATTATGGGCATAGCAATTACGTCAACAGTGCGGCATGGTCGCCAGATGGCAAGCGTATCGCTTCGGCTAGCGGTGATGGTACCGTGCAGGTATGGGATGCTACCACTGGTGGGCATGTGCTGACCTACCGCGGACACGCCTCGGATGTGCTCGCCGTCGCCTGGTCGCCTGATGGACGCACTATCGCCTCTGGTGGCTTGGATGCTACTGTGCAGTTGTGGAATGCCGATACAGGCCAGCATATCTTCACCTATCGAGGGCATACAGACGCCATCTTTGTCCTTGCCTGGTCGCCTGACCAGACGCGTATCGCCTCCGCCAGCAACGATGGTACTGTACAGGAGTGGAAGGTGTCCACTGGACAACGTCTCTTCTCACTTGGTAGCCAGGCCAGTGCCAAGGGTGTACCAGTTCCGTGGAATACCGTTGCCTGGTCCCCTGATGGTCAGCGTATAGCCGTGGGTGGCAATGGTGACGTGCAGGTGCTGAATGCGACCACAGGGGTGAATATTGCCTACTATGGCTATCATAGCGGCACGGTGCATCAGGTAGTATGGTCCCCGGATGGAAAATATATTGCGGTTGCCTCTGGCAATACTGTCCAGGTATGGGATGTAGCCGCGTTAAAAAATGTCTATACCTACAGCGGTCATGCCACCGATGTTTTCGCGGTCGCCTGGTCGCCCGTAGGAACGCCATCGGCGCAGCATGGTCCTCGCATCGCCTCAGCCAGCGGAGATGGTATCGTGATGGTATGGGATGCCTTGACTGGTGGGCATCTCTACACCTATCGCGGACACGCCGATTATTACCCGGGCCATCTTACCTCCGGTGCCGCAGTGAATAGCGTAGCATGGTCGCCGGATGGTAGGCAGATTGCTACGGCCAGCAGCGATACTACGGTTCAAGTTTGGCAGGCATTCTAGGAGTATTTTTAGCACCCGTACAACGTGTTGCGAGGCGGCTTGAAGCTACTTATTGCATCAATTTTCTAGCAGGGTTTTTGCTATAAAATGGCTTCCCAGGCTGATGGAGGGCCTAAACCTAGCCTTGGGGCAAGTTTACACGCTTGTTTTTCTGAGAATCGCGTGCTATACTCCTAAACGGCAGTGAGGTTGTGATGCCGCTTCACAGGCCCAACAATACGAATTTGGGACGAGACGCGGCATGCGTTGATTGTTGTAAGGAGGACTTTGAACCCATGGCCCCAGTGAAAAAGGCAAAAACCGATGCGACCCTTTCTACAGTTGGTAGACAGGAACTAACAAAGAGCATTGCTCAACAAGCGGACATTTCCCAGAAGCAAGCCCAAGCGGCTTTAGAAGCTACTTTGAAGTCCATTCGTGAGGCTCTTCAGAGCGGTAATGAAGTGCGTTTGGTCGGCTTTGGCTCATTCAAAGTGCGCCAGAGCGCAGCTCGCAAGGGAGTGAACCCACGCGACCAAAAACCCATCGAAGTACCTGCGAAAGAGCGTGTACGCTTCTTCCCCGGCAAAGAACTCGCGGACGCTGTCGTTAAAAAGTAGAGGTGATCCCTGCGGATACACGATGCTGGGCTGCTTCTTCGGGAATACCAACAGAAGCGTATCCACAGAATCCCGCATTTCCCTCACTGCCCAAGAGTCTTGACCTCTTGCAGAGATAGGCTTATGGAACCAATAAAGTTCCATAAGCCTATCTCCGCAAGAGGTTGTACTATTTTTGGCATCTCCCTATGAATCTCAACCTCTTTGCGGTACAATACGAAACAATAGATCACGATGTTGTGAGAGGAAAAGGCCTCAACGCATACAATGCCGTATGGCGGTCCGGTCATATATCTACGCTTCACGTTCAAAAGGAGGCCTATGGCGATTAGCAATGCAACGCTGGCGGGATTAACCCGTTCGGCATTAATGGAGATGCACTATACAATGGCACTTCTGCGCCGCTTTGAGGAGAAGAGTGCCGAAGAGTATACACGCGGTAAAATTGGTGGCTTCATGCATCTATATATCGGCCAGGAGGCCGTCGGGGTGGGCACCATTGCTGCTTTACGTTCCAGCGACAAGATTCTTTGTAGTTATCGAGAACATGGTCACGCGCTGGCAAAAGGTATGGAACCGGGCGCGGTCATGGCTGAATTATTTGGCAAGATCACTGGTTGTAGCAAGGGTAAAGGTGGCTCCATGCACATGTGGAGCAACGAACTGGGCGTTTACGGCGGCAATGGGATTGTGGCCGCGCAAATGCCTATCGCCGCTGGTGTGGCCCTAGCTGCCCAGTACAAGGGTGAAGATACCGTCGTAGCCTGTTACTTCGGCGATGGTGCCGTAGATGAAGGCGCTTTTCACGAATCTCTCAACCTGGCCTCCATCTGGAAACTGCCCGTTGTCTACGTCTGCGAAAATAACCAGTACTCGATGGGCATGGCGGTCGCAAAAGCCTGGTCCGTCGATAGCCTGGTGCCGCGTGCCGCCGCCTATAGTATGCCTGGTGAGCAGATCGATGGAATGGATGTGCTCGCCGTATACGAAGCGATGCAACGCGCTGTCGAGCATGCTCGCAACGGTGAAGGCCCCACGCTGTTAGAAATCAAGACGTACCGTTTCCGCGGTCACTCCATGACCGACCCTGCCTATTATCGTACCCGCGAGGAAGAGCATCAATGGCGTTCCACTCGCGATCCCATCGGCATTTTTGAGCAACGCTTGATAGAGGCCGGACTAGCAAATCAGTCTGAATTTGATGAGAACGATGCGCGTGCTACGCAGATTTCAGAAGAGGCCGCCGAATTCGCCGAAAATAGCCCTGATCCCGCGCCAGAAGAACTCTTTACTGATGTGCTTGTCGATAATTCCACCGCTCTTACTTACCGCTACGAGAGGAAATAGCCTGGAATGCGTACACTTACCTATCGTGACGCGCTGCGCGAAGCCATCCGTGAAGAGATGTTGCGCGACGAGCGTGTCTTTATCTTGGGTGAAGATATTGCTGGCTATGGTGGCACCTATGCCGTCAGCAAGGGTCTAGTCGAGGAGTTCGGCGAGAAACGCGTGCGTGATACTCCTCTCGCGGAAGAGGTCATCACCGGTGCCGCCATTGGTGCAGCCTTGGGTGGGCTGAGACCCATCCTGGAAATCATGACCATCAACTTTAGTCTGCTCGCGAGCGATCTCCTCGTCAATAGTGCTGCCAAGATGCGCTACATGTTCGGCGGTCAGGTTGCTATGCCTCTTGTTGTACGCACACCGGCTGGTGGTGGAGCGCAACGCGCTGCCCAGCACTCGCAGATGTTTGAGTCGTGGTATGCCCATATTCCGGGGCTCAAGGTGGTCATGCCCGCTACCCCTTACGATGTCAAGGGTATGCTCAAATCTGCTGTGCGCGACCCCGACCCCGTGCTATTTATCGAGCACGAACTGCTCTATAACGTCAAGGGCGAGGTGCCGGACGAGGGCGTTGAATACCTGGTTCCGCTTAATCGTGGCGAGGTGAAGCGTGAAGGGCGCGACGTGACTATCATCACCTTTTCGCGCATGTTGCACGTTGTGCTCCAGGCGGCAGAAGACTTGGCACAGGTCGGCATTGATGCCGAAGTAATCGACCTGCGCAGTATTCGCCCGATCGATATTGATCTGATCATTGATTCTGTACAGAAGACGAACCGTGTTGTAATCGCTGAAGAAGGCTGGAAGTATTACGGTACCGGGCAAGGATTGGCCGCGCTGATTTACGAGCACGCCTTCGACTATATGGACGCGCCCATAAAACATGTGACGGGAGCCGATGTGCCCATGCCTTACTCAAAAGCTCTGGAACGCGCCGCTATTCCTCGCAAGGGTGAAATCGTTGAGGCCGTCAAAGCGATTGTACCCGCCGCCCTCGTGCGCCGCTAAGGGCACAAGAATGAACCGAGAGTAATCGGAGAAATAACACGCATGAAAAAAGTGGAAATGCCCAAGATGGGCGACAGCATGGAAGAGGGCAAGATTCTACGCTGGATTAAAAAAGAGGGCGACGCGGTCAAAAAAGGGGAATCGCTGGCGGAAGTGGAGACCGATAAGGTCAATATTGAGATCGAAGCCTTCGCGAGCGGTTTGCTACGCAAGATACTCGTTCCTGAAGGGGCATCGGCCCTAGTGGGCGCGGATATTGCCCTGATTGGTGCCGCCGATGAACCTTTGCCCGGCAACTTCGCTGGTAGTGGAGACAATATAGGGAATGGGGCGACCACCCATGCGATTGGTACAAGCTCTGCCCACAATGGACAAAACAGCAAAGATATGGTTGCCGCGAGGGTCGCAACCGCAGTCGCTTCCGCACCTGTGGTCACGATGGGCAAGGAGGGACGTATTTTTATCTCGCCCCTGGCACGTCGCCTGGCGGAAGAGCACCAACTGAATTATGCGACGTTACAGGGTACCGGCCCCAACGGGCGCATTATCAAAATGGATATTGAAGCGGCCCTGGCCCAGATGCAAACTGGTAGCATCGCTGCACCAACGCCTGTAACCCAACCAGCTATTGCCATACCTGCTACAGCGACACCCGCGCCAGAGCCGTTCAATGTTCCAGTCACGGCAGATGCTGTGGTCGAGGTCCCGCTTACGGCGATGCGCCGCACTATTGCGCGACGATTGAGCCAGAGTATGCAAACGGCTCCTCACTTCTTTGTGACCAGCGTCATCGACACGGAGAAACTGGCCCTGCTGCGCCAACAAATCAACGAGTATGCCGCCAGTGACCCAGTGCCAGTCAAGGTCAGCTACAATGACCTGATCGTCAAGGCCGTTGCCAAGGCCTTGGTACGCATTCCTCACGTCAATGTCTCCTTCGCGGAAGACCGCCTGTTGTTGAAGAAGCAGGTTCATATTGGCGTGGCGGTGGCTTTGGAAGAGGGCTTGATTGTACCCGTTTTGCGCAACGCGGATGTACGGGGCATTCTGGATATTGCACGTGAGACGCGCCGCCTGGCTGACGCGGCCCGCGAAGGGAAATTGCGTCCAGAGGATTTTAGCGGCGGCACGTTTACCGTGAGCAATCTTGGTATGTACGATGTAGAGAGCTTTACCGCCGTAATTAATCCACCGGAGTCCGCCATTCTTGCAATTGGTGCCATTACGCCGACGCCTGTGGTCGAGGATGGTCAGGTAGTTGTGCGCAACCGTGTGAAGGTGACGCTCTCGTCCGACCATCGTGCCATTGATGGTGCGTTGGCAGCCCGTTTCTTGCAAGAAGTGAAGCGACTGCTGGAGGAGCCATTTGGCTTGATGTTGTGATGCAAAATTGGGGAGAGGTGTTTATGTCAACGCTGACAATAAATGGCGTGACCTTGGCACTGTTGCAGGGTGATATTGTCAAAGTGCGGGCTGATGCCATTGTCAACGCCGCTAATTCCGGTTTGCGTGGTGGTGGCGGTGTGGATGGTGCGATTCATCATGCTGGTGGGCCAAACATCATGATGGAGTGCCGCAAGATAGGCACGTGTCCCACCGGAAGCGCGGTAGCCACCACGGCTGGCAAACTACCCGCGAAATTTGTCTTTCATGCCGTGGGGCCAATCTATCAGGGAAGCAAGGAAGATGAACATCTGCTGGCTAGCGCGTACCAATCTTGTCTGAAGCTGGCAGAGCAGAACCGCATCGAGAGCATCGCTTTCCCTTCGCTCAGCACAGGCGTCTACGGCTATCCCCTGGCCCTGGCGGCCCCGGTGGCTTTGCGCACGATTATCGCCCATATCCAGAAGCCGACCACCCTGAAACAGGTGACGATGGTTTTGTATGGGAATGAGTCGTATCGGGCCTTCGAGAAGGCCTTGCAGGATGCACAAGCAAGCAGATAAAAAGACGCCCTGTGGGCTGGCGAACGCCAGCCCA
>JBBQXY010000087.1:0-23591 GCA_038209195.1 Ktedonobacterales bacterium
TCTGGGCTATCGTTTTTTCTTCTTTGAGCAGTTCTTGGACTACCTGAGCTTTAAAGCTTGCTGTATAGTGTTTTTTCATACGTTCAGTGTATCTTACCCGGCCTCTTTTTTTGGTCTCTTTCTATGGGTCCATTATAGGGACTCCCTTCAAGAGATGGAAAGCCGCGCCCTCCTTTCTACTGGTAGATGTAGCCGTCTGCTCGTTGTAGCCGAGTAGATGAGCGATCACTATCTGGTGCGGTTTTTGAGGGTGTTGCAATAAGATGGTGATACAATGAACTCAACAATGAGGGTAAGGTCGGAACACACGTCCTCATCGTTTCACCATCCAAGAAGCAGTATACACAAAGTGAGAGAGCATATGATGGCCTATGACGGCCATTTAGATAACTCCTAATAGCCTCCTATTAGGCCGTTGGTAGTCGCCATCTTGGAGATCCATTTCATGACAGCAACAGATGGTCAGAACATCGCCATAATAGTCAATTTACACACGAATGAGCGAGGCAACCTCGTGCTCCTTCGAGATGGAGCAGAGCAACAGCATGGGTTGTAGTGCGTGTTTGAAGTTCAAGGCCACTCTTGTCAACTGCTGTTAAAAGTGAACGCCTGAAATTACCTAATGGCCGCTAGCGGCCATTAGCCAGGAAACCACTCTGCTACACTAGAGAAAGAATATGCAAGGTATGCTATACTGACCACGGAAAATGTGTTCATGCATGAGAAAGCAGCTCAACCAGGAAACCGTGGAACGCAAGAGGAGCCAAGGAATGCAGCTACCACAGTCGCAGAAACAGGGCGATCCACACACCAACGCCAGGACCACCCCGTTACGTGCCGCCCATCAAGTCGTGCATATCAATACCTTCGGAGCGTTCTTACGCTACTTGCGAGAGCGAGAGCAGTTGCAGCAGCAGGAGATCTCCGTGACCTTTGCCGAGATCTTTCAGACCTATCACGTCCCCCTCTTGACCGCGGACATGTACCGCAAACTGGAACGAGGCAAGCGCGCTCCTCAATTCGAAGAACTCTTGCCGCTGTATGTCTCCTTGGCTGCTGGCAACGGTATGCTCCTCTCTCCGGAAGAACGCCGAACCTTTGTGCGCCTGGCCCGCCTCAAGATCGAAGCCTTGCAACGCCGCCGTCCACCACTGCGTCCTGACAGCGAGTGGCGACTGCTCGAGGTCCAGCTAGCCCAATTCGATCAGGAGACCCTGTTGGAGGGCGATACGAAGGACAGCGAACGGGCAAAGCACCGCAGAGTGCAGGCACGAAATACACACAGGCTCGACACCAGCTACATTGTGGGCAGGGAAGCGTGGCGCACAAAGATGCTCTCCTACCTCGAAGGAACGACTGCACTAAGGAAACTCGTGGTGATCCAGGGGATGATGGGCGCAGGCAAAACCTCGAGCCTGAAACTTCTCTTACAGAGCTTGCTGGAACAGGAGGAATACTGGCCCATCTTCTACACCTTCTCGCCCGCCTCAGATATGACCCCTGATGACCATTTGGACAGCTTCCTGGCGACCATCCTGGCGGAAGTGAATGCCGCAGAGCCAGAAGCCTCAAAAGCACCTCCTCTCACCGAACGGATCGAGCAGGTCCTCACGCAGCTCACCGAGGAAGAGCAGCGCATCATCTTGCTCGTGGATGACGCACAAGTGATCCTGGATGAGCATGGACTGCTTACCGAGAACTGGCGGCAGTTCTTGACGGCCTTCCTTCAACACCAGCACCGGGCACTCATTTACCTGGCCGCCCGCGAGTGGCCTCTTTGGACTGGACGAGCGCGTGCGTTTGTGGCCGACGGCGATGAGATGATGATCCCCCCACTTGACCCGATAGCCGGCGCGGAACTCTGGCGGCGGCTGGGTTTTACTGATGTAGCCGAAGGACTCTTACAACAGGCGACAGAGCGCTGCGGTGGCAATGCCCTGATGATCGAATTGCGTGCAGCCAGCTTGCAACGCCCGCGCTTCTCATTGTCATGGAGAAAAAGGACAGAACCGGCCCCTTCCCTGGAGAAAAAGAGCGAGCATCAACACCTCATCGAGCGGCTTCTGGCAGAACCACACGTCTTTGGGGCAGCGGATGTGGAAGCCCGCCAGTTGCTCCAGCAGGTCATCAGCGGGCGGCTGTCATCTGATGCGGTCCAGCTCTTAGAGGTGCTGTCGGCGTCCCCACTAGCGTTGCCATTTCCTCTGCTTGCTGACCTCAATCAGCAGGTCGAATACGCAGTGGTGGAATTGCTCAAGGCATCACTGATGGACCGCAACGCCATAGGCCTTGACGAACGGGCGTATCTGCAGCCATTGGTGAGAGAAGCAGGGGTGCAGAAACTGATAGTCGAAGAGCGTCTCGGCGAGATAGAACGGCACCTGGCTCAGCTGTACAGTGTCTGGTTGGACCAAGGAACCTTTCAAAGCGAACAGGAGCAGGCAGCACTTGTGACGGAACTGGCGATGCTCCATCTCAAACAGCATCGCCTCCTCGAAGCAGCGGAACTCTTGATCGAGTACGGGTGGCTCAGTTTCGCATTTGGACATGCAGCACGTCTCGCTCGTGTGACCGATGAAATCATGAGCTCTTTTCCCTGGCATCTCTCAGGAGAACCTGAGGCCGGTGGCCAACTCTTACACTATTACCTGTTGGCACGATTCCTTGATAAAGATTTGGGAACCCCTGAACGCAAAAAGGCATACCTGGACCTCTACGAGGCAATGAGGAAGGGAAGCGTCGCGTTCAAGCCAAGGACCATGGTTCACCTCGTGCATCACAAACTGCGCTACCTCACGCTTGGCAAACAGTACGCCGAAGCATGGTTGTTGATCGACGAGGTGTGTAAGCGGTCTGAAGGTCTACAAAATACAAAGCCTATTACGTATGCTGAACTGCTGGATCGACGAGCGTACGTCCTGGGTCGGTGGGGAGACTTTCAGGATGCCCAGGCCAAAAAAGTACAAGATGAGGTGGAGGCGACAAAGCTGCGAGAAGAGGCGTTTCGCCTCAGGCAGGAAGCCGTCACAGTCCATGAACAATGTATTGCGTTACTGCGTCAGTCCGAGCTCTTCGCCTCGCCCGTAGAACAGAGCCACATCCGTTTCAAACGAGCCCGGCTCCTGAACGACCTGGCTTATTACCAGCGCTGCACCGGACGGCTTGAAGAGGCAAAGCAAGCCATGCAGGAATGCCTGAAACTAAAGGAGGGGGGATTCGTCGTTGCAGGTTCGCTGGCAATTTCCTACGACGATTACGGACAATTGCTCGGGCAAGGAGGGAGCTACCAGGAAGCACTCACCTATAGTAATCGCGCTTTGCAGATCATCCAAAAGCTGGTAGTCGAGGGACATGGTTCCGCTGCTAGAGAGAAAGGAATGTTCCTGGTTAACCGGGGAAAGTTGCTTTTACAATTGGGACAATTGGATGAGGCAAAGTCGCTTTTTGAGGAAGGCATTCATCTGGTGAAGGGAACATCGCGAGATGTATCAGCAGCGGCAGCCGAAGAAGGATTGCAGCTCATCAATGTGCAGTACAGAGAGAATCTCCGGCGTCAGTTCGACTGGCGATGGTTTCCCAGGTATCGCCAACTCGCATCGTATAGCGATGTCGGATGGCTCACGCAAGCAGGACCGTTCTCTGAAGAAGAGCAGCGAGAGTGGGCTCGTCTTAGACAAGATCACGATGATAGCGTCGTCTCAAAACGACTTTCAACGATTGTTGCCCAATCTCGAAAGAGAGAGCTTGCAACCTGTTTAGAGGAACAACGGGAACCACACTTCCACTACCCCTTTATCCCATATGACGATGTTGTATCACGAATAGCAGGATTCTCACAGTTACGGGCGGAGATCGAGCGTAACGAGCCGAATGCTATCGTGCGCCGCCTCTATCTGGGCGCAATTGACGAGCGGTTCGATGAATTGCACATGATCGCCGCGACGAGTAAGCAGGACGATGAGGCTTTCTGGACATATAACAAGCGATTGAACTCTCTCCCAAATGTGTCCGAAATGGAGCTGGCGCTTCGTCAACTTACAAGCATACTCCAGAGGGGATTGCGCCGTGACGACACCCGAGACATCAGTAATCACATTATACAGCAGACGCGCCTTTGGACGATTGAACCAATGCGCCTGGAACCTTTAGCTACAGGTTCAGAACAGGAGGCAGAGGAGCACCCATCTTTCGCTCATGAGGCACAGAAGCTCTTCTCTCCAGGCACAGTGGGGCGTTTTTTTGCAGATGTCCTACGACAGTATCAGTTCTCCTGGACTATAACGCATGATCCAGCCGCAGATCACGCACGTGTCAATCTCAGTCGCCAGCAACTGACGCTGCCAGAAGTTACGTGTATGAGCGTTACCAAAATCAGAGAGTTACTTGGACATGAGATTGAAACGCACGCATTTCGTGCGGCCGCAGGAGAAAAGTCCTCTTTAGCACTGCTTTCTATTGGTTTGCAGGGCTTCCTTGATGCTGAGGAGGGTCTGGCCATCTATTATACCCAGGAAGTGGCCCGGCAGAGTTCCGCCGACAAACCCAATAAATCCTGGATTGGTACACTTGCTACTGGGCTGGCTACCGGAGTGATTTGTGAGCCGTTCACCTTCACACGCTTGCTCATGTTCTTGGAGTCTGTGTTCGTGCTACGAAGCCTTCTAGCGGGAAAGGGTTTGACAGCAGTAGAGCTACGAGAAGATGCACGAAAGAACGCACAGAACCGCTGCCTTCGCACATGGCGAGGTGTGACTCATCTTGCCCGCCCTGGCGTCTGCTCCACGAAAGATACCGTCTATCTGCGCGGCTACCTTGCGGTATCTCAGGCTTTGGGAGCGGATGATGCGATGTTTGAACGGCTGATGGTCGGATCTGCAGGGTTACAGCATCTGATTGATCTGGCAGAGATAGGTATTGTAAAACCTGCTGTTCTTCACCGGCGGCTTGCAACCGATCCCGAGCTAGAAAGCTACATCAGGCAATTCGCTGATGAGGCACGGAACAGGGATTGAAAAAATGTCCTACATCAGGTATGCTCTATCTGGGTAAGGTCTATCTCTCAGGAAAGGAGATGGCATTCATGAGGGATCTGGAGTTCACTGTAGATGAAGATGAGCCACGCGATCCAGAAGACGACGACGACGAAGGTGAATAAATAAGCGAAACCCGTTGAGGATCGTCTAGAGCAGACAATCCTCTCTCCACAGGTGGAGAGAGGATTGTCTTTCCCATGATCTGTGAAGCCTATGCCTTGCCAGCATCTGGCCCGAACAATGCCAGTATTGGACGTGCCTTTTGCCCTCACAGTTATCTTCATATGTAGCTTCTCCTACTCCTGGAGGAAGTACTGGTCATTGCTCTGATTGTCGTCCTGATCGCTGTCAACTGTCATCGGCGGTTGCTGTCCTGGAGGCATTGGCTGACCGGATGAAGTCTGTGATGCTGGCGGTTCCTGGTGTACACGGACTTGGGGAAAGGGAAGATTGACGAGGCGGAACAAGCGACGAACGTGAAAGTACAGCGTCGTCTTGAGCACCATCGGGGCTGATGCCGAACTGAGCATCAGCATATTGTCCTCCGGCATCGTACGGAGTTCATCAGGGGTCATCAATCGCCTTCCCGTTTCCCCTTGCGTCCAACTCTCCTGCGCCTCTATTCCAGAGCCCTTGGTATGGTGGGTTTCGGTTTTCACCGTCGTATTGCCAATGCGTGCACTGTAATACTCGGTCTCCTCTTTGCCTGCACCTGGCAGCAAGAGATGCGTGAGGGTGTTGACCAATATATTGTCCAGCATACTTCTCCCGTACTTCTGGACAAGCTGGCTAAAGCTCTGAAGCACGATGAGCATGCCCACTCCGCTATGGCGAGCGGTACTGATATAGGTTGAGAGATTGGAGATGTAGCCAAGATTGGCGAACTCGTCCAGGTAACACATGATCCGGCGTGGAAGCTGCCCCGTCGGGGACGCTTCTGCCTGTTCCTCCCAGGTGGCAAACATTTGCATCATCATGCACGCCAGCAACGGTTGATAGCGTTGCGCGTATCTTGGGGGGATGGACAGGTACAAGGCGATGGGCCGCTCTGCCATCGCCCGAAAGTCAATGTCATTGCGGGCGGTCACCTCTCGGATGTGGTCGCTGACCAGCAGTTGAAAACGGGTTCCAATATCGGCCATCAGGCTTCCAACCAGTTTGGGATTCTTGTCCAGGTAATCGAACAATGCGGTCACCTCATCCCTGGTCTTGCGTGAGGGGCTGGTCAGTAGGGTCTGTTTCATCTGCCCGTAGGTCATGATGCAGAGGATATCCGCGATGCGGCTAAAGGGCGCGTCTGGCTCTGCCATAAGCAAATGTAATATCGTCGCGGTCATCAATCTTCTGGCCGAATCCGGCCAAAAGTCCTCTTTACTCTTGCCTGTGTTTTCCACCCAACAGCGGGAAAATTCTTGCGCGTCTTCGACACCGTGAATATGGGCAAGTGGATTGTATCCCTCGCTTTCCCGGGGCCGCATCGGAGCAAACACCCAGACCTCGTGATACTGTGAAACGATTCCCGCTGTTTTTCGCGCCAGTTCTCCTTTCACATCGCTAATGAACAGCGAGCGACTGCCTCGTTCAAGAACAAGATTCGGGATAACCGCTCGCGCGCTTTTACCAGCGCCGATTGGAGCAGTCAGCAAAACATTGGATTCCTGCTGCTTCTCCGTGAGTGAAATCACCTTACCCCGGTACGTGCCCAGGATGAAGCGGGATTCTGGGGCGGTTCGTTGCACCTGTTGTTTCGGCAAGCCTCGTGGTGCTTGACGCACGCGAGGCAATCGAGGTAGATGGGGTAAACGTGGGAAGCGTTGAGACGTATGGACAAAGGGTCGCCTCTCGCGCCTGGTTGCATGATGGGCTGACCCGTGGGTATCCAGCTGCCTGGTGCGCGTCTCAATCTCCGTCATGAGCACCATCAGTCCGATGATCCCCACGAGGACCCAGGGCATGGGGCCATACAGCATATTTTGATTCTGTTTCGAAGTCAAGAGATTGTGTACAATAAGGGTCAGCCATCCGCTTTTGGGCGGATGCTGAAGCAGTGGTTGAACAAAGGGATACAACCAGGCGGCAATCCATCCGATCAACGTCAACCAGAGCAAAAAGAAGACTTTGCGAGGCCACTTCATCGATCATGTTCTCCTTCGTCGATAGAATAAGCATGAGCTAATTCACTACTCAGATCGCGTTCCAGGTCATGCACTACGAAGTCGCGCTCCAGGTCATCCTGACTATCCAATTCTTTCACGAGGTCATCAATCCGGTGATAAAAGTCGTGGTCACTATGCTCATGCCCCGACTCCCGTAACAGCTGGTAGTCCTCTTGATAGAGTTTCACTGCTTCCTCATGGCCCGTCTCCCGATCTTCCCCTGCCCCGGCAATCACCACATGCACATGCTCGTGCTCGGTATTGCTATGATGAACAGCATACCATCGCAGATCCAAGCCCTGCGCGTCTTCCAGGTCGGCCATCACTTCGCGCGTCCACTCACGCCAATCCTGCACCGGTTCATCGCCGCTTGGGGACAGCACAATTTTGTGATAACTGACGCTGTGGCTGGTGTGCTCCATCACCTCGTTCACGGCATCTCGACGATCGGCGGTCTCGTCTTCTTTCGAGAAAATGGAGCGATCGTCGCGGCTCTCCTGATCGTCGCGGCCGCGGTGTTCAAGGTACTTCAAGTGGCCATTGAGATGACCGGCAGCGGACGCGCTGTTTGCGGCTCCTCCTTTGACATACCTGCCTTTGGCAATCATGGCTCAGTGCTCCAGGTCAACGTCTTGTTCCAGCTCGGGAGCTTCAAGGGAGTGTTCTGCTTCGCCCTGTTCGATCGACTGGAGCCACTCCGGTTCGATTTCCGGCAGTTCTAACCAGTCTCGCTCGATCTCCGGCATCTCAAGCCACTCCGGCTCGATTTTCGGCAGTTCTAACGATCCTGGTTCAACTAGTCCATCAGGAAGCGTATCATACAGCTCCGCCTCAATCATCGGTTCCAGGTCTTGATAGGTGACATCCTGGTCCATCAGTCAGCCTCCTTCTTTGCCGTGACACGCGAGGCGAGCTCCTGTCCGGCTTTCTCCCTTGCACTCTCATAGGCTTCCGTAGCGAAGGCAGCTCCATGCGTTTTTGCCACCAGCGCATAGAGCAGGCGGCGTATAATGCCAGCGTCACGAACCGCACGCACGATGAGGCTCGCCAGTCGATTATCGCTATTGCGGGTGATGGTTTTGATCTGTTCGATGATTTCAAGCTGCATGTCTTCGCGGAGATCGGTGCGGAGCTGGGCTGTGTACTTGCGCAAGGTGGTGTCCACGATTTCATGAATCACTGGTAAGGACTGCTGTTCAACGATCTCCCCGTGGTGAACGGCCATCTCTTGCCGAATGTAGTCCTCGATCTGCTCGTTCAAGTGACGGCCTTCTTGCTGGAAGCGTTCATCCAGGTATCGTTTCGCTTCTACTGAAATCCAGACGTTCAATTGCACCGTTCCATTCGCTGGCCGCTTTCTCGGCATCTGGCCCTCCTGTCTTCTCGCTATCGGTTCGGTCATGCGTTCTTAATCGTTGGTTCTAGTATAGCAAATGCATGTGCAAATAGGCTAGGCATTGCCAAAAGAAGATGTAGATGGAATACATATCGTGCCAGCCCTTGACAGGCGGGATGAGCAATGTCGTACATATCCTTTCTATAAAATTTGGCATACCTTTATCTTGCATTACCCGAGCAAAGTATGATGCAAGGGGGGGGGTAGTGCCGAGGTGGTTTATCTTGCTTACTTACATAGCGTGTCGGTGGGTGTCGAGACGGCTGACTATCTACTGGAAGGGTGGGCGTGATCGCGGCTCTTGGTACTTCGGTTCTGGTTCTACGACACTGTTTGGACAAGCAACATTGGAGTGTCCATGCACATCCAGGAGTGAAGGATTGTGGATAACTCATCGAAACATGTGGAGAAGTCGACGGGGTCAGTCAAAAAGGGAGAGAAATGGTTGGGCATATTCTGGTGAGAGGAAACGAACTAGCCAACCACAACGTGTGCTACGACGGTGATGTGTTGGCCAGACGGAGAGATGCAAGCACGAATAATTTCGTCGCACGGCTCAGGGCCTGGATAGGTATTAGCTCAACAGCCACCTTACTTAAAGGATAGAGTAAGTAATCTGTTCGGTAGTTTAGCCTACTCACTGGCGGTCTTGAGACGTTTGCGCTATTTGTTCGCAGTGCTCGTGCTGAGCCGTCAAGGCGTTGGCGATATCGAGGTCTGTCGCTTCTGGATGAGTGGCAAGGGACACTTTCATGTGCCCATGGTGTTCGTCTCCTGTTCGCTCTCTGCTCGTCCTTGTTCGCTTGCTGTTCGCCCTGGGGTTGTAATTACTGGCGTCGTCTAGGGTTCCTCAGAAATCGTCCCTGGTGGCCTTCACGATGATGGCTGCGGTGGCCTATCGACGATCGCTTGCAATATTTTCCCTGGTGATGTGTCTGACCATCTCATCTGGCCGTGCGCTCGGTTCTGGGTCGCTCACTTGCCTCAACTTTTGAAACAGAGCAGTGAGTTTCTCAGCAAAGAATGGCTTTGCGATGTCTCAATCGTTCTTTGGCCCGACGCAAATCCCGTTGGACGTGTTGCAAGTTAAGACAACAAACATTCTTGAGTTGGACCCGTAGGAAGGAAGGCAGGTAATTTTGCTTGCTGCTCTGGACTCAGTTTGGGAGTTGCACCAGGACCTGGCTGATGTCGCAAGACATGCTCTTCTTGTTCATGCAGTTCCCAGGCATGCACCAGTCGTCCTTCGCGCCAATCTTTGGGAGGTATCGCTTTCTTGCTCATGCCCCAGGGCAAGCGCATCTAATTTTGGGAACTGGCTTTACAAACCATTCATAACAAGCCAATTTTCAAAGCTCTGCTGTGTAGATGCTTGCTACAGGCCGCTTGAAAATTTAGATGCGCTTGCCCTGCTCATGCCCCCCTTTTATTGACATCTCGCTTTCTTTCTTCAGGTCTCTCTGCTCAGATCAATAGTAACCAATGTTGCTAATTGGAGAAGGGCTAAAGAGAGAACTGAGCGATGGCGAGTTTGCCCTCAGCCAGGTCGATCAGACAATTGAGCATGGCTGCGGTATAGCCAAAGCGTGCCGTCAGGTACTTCTCCACGCGATGAAAGATTTTTTTGAGATGATTGACGACGGTGATCACACTGAAAACGCGCTCAACCACCATGCGATCATTGCGTTGACCGTGTTGACAAAACTGCCAGTTGACCGGTTCTTCGCCGCGTTTGCGGAAGCCGAGGTCGCTGAGAACCGTGGTTTGCTCGGTCCAGGCGGTTCCAACCTCACGAAAGTGCTGGTCATGCGTGTCGGCGGTGGCCCATTTCCAGTCAATGACCTGCCCTTGGGGGGTAATCAACCAGCACAGTTTCACCCCAACGATCCAGCGATGATTGCTTTGGCCTTTCCGGCCAATCTGAGCGGGACTGCGCCCTTCTCGAATCGGATGAATCAATTCCAGACCGTAGCTATCGATCACACTTTCTGGCTGCGGAGCCACCAAAAAGTGGTCGGTCAACGGTTCATACTCCGCCAACAAGCGCGAACCTCCGCGAGCATTCCGGCAACTGCGGAAACAAGTGCAGCCAATCTCCTTTCAGCCAGCGATAAAACGCCCGATAGTGGACACCTTTCAGGGTAAACAGAATGCCAATGGTGACGATTTCACTCGGATACAAGTTCGCGTTTTTGCGCTTGTTGACATGCGCCAGTTTGTCGTCTACCATACAAAAGAGTCGAATGATTATCTCTTCGGTTCGCATCAGGTTGTGCTCCTTTTCGCCATAGTTTTGCTCTTGGCTCAAGAATCGCACAACCTTCTTTCTTTTGCAAACCCTACCTTTCAACTAGCAACATTGGTTAGTACCTTTGTCATCAAGAATTATATGATAAAAAGAAAATAACAGTATACTTAGGACAGAAGTCTATTTCTTGTGTATTTTTGTAAAAAGACCATGGTAAATGCAAAATAGATTTCCAACGACAGATTCTGTCTCACATCTTATGGTACGCTTCAAATGCAGATAAGTTGAGATGCTTTTTCTGAGAACGTACTTCTTGAAGAGCCTTCTAATCTGTATTACGAAATATCGGCGTTGAAAGGGATGTGTATGCAGGATGAGTTTTCTATAGCAGGAACGCCCAATGGCAGACGCTCGGGAAAGAAAAAAGCCAGTCCCAGCACCGACAAGTCGCGGCGCACTATGCTGCTGGCTGTTCTCTTTCAAGTATCCTGGCCGAAACGCATTACGAAGTACGAGATATTCAAACAGTTGCCTATGTATGGCGAGAATCCTAATCGTGCTCTGTATCGAGATATCGAAACGCTCGCAGGCATTCAGGCCGAACATCTGCCTGAGCCGGATGCCGAACATCTTGCCGAATGGTGCATTGAGCAACAGCGCCTCAAGCTGCTGGCTCTCACGAACGAGCGACATACTGGTACATTCGGTCTAGCCCAATCCATCTTTTCCATTGACATCAATGAAGATGAGGCGCGAGCATTTGTGGCTTTACAGGGAGGCTTTGCTCCAGGGACACCCTACGCGGAGGCCGTGCAGCACCTGTTGAAGCGTTGGGAGTGGTTGTTTACCGAAAAGAGCCATCAACAGGTGCGGCAAAAACGCAAACGTCATGCTCGACCTGTTCTGCTGCCATTGTCACCGGTTGTCGATTATAGTCAGCATGGTGAGACCATTCTGCTGCTGGACGAGGCTCTTGAAGAGAGTGCATACGTGTCATTTGCCTACACACCTCTCGCGCAAAGTTGGGATGCGGAACCCATGCCGCACGAGCATACGGAACCCTACGAATTGGAATATCGCGATGGGCATTGGTACTTCACCGCGTATGTATTTGATCTGAACACCTTTATTGACTACCGTGTCGACCGCATCCGTCCAGGCACTTTGCACAAGGACAAAGATCACTTTTACCCAGGAGTACGCCAACGCCCAAGCGTGAAAATCCGCTACTGGATCTCTCCCATGCTGGCACGACACGGCAGCTTGAGCCAGCGATTACGCGAGCAACAGGTGACCATGTTGGCAAAGGACCAGGGAGCCATCATCGAAGGATACGCCAAATCGGTCTGGTGGGCCAGACGCCTCCTGTTGGGCTACGGCGAGCAGGTGAAGGCTCTGGCACCGGAGAAGCTTGTGCTCGCGATGAGAGAGACTGTGCTCGCGATGTATGCGTTGTATGAAGAGGAAAAATAATTGCCGCCCATAAAGGGCGGCGAGGTCATCCAAACGGACAGGTAGTGATGACTTCCACATTGTAGTCAGTTACTATGTTTCAATCGCATATGCGAAATTCTGTGGATAGCAATATTATAGCATAAAAGGTAAGGGTAAGTGAAACCATACCAGATCATTGTTTAGATAAATTATGCTTTGAGTTATAATAACTGAGGTACTAGCTGGATGTGATTGTTATAGTAACTGACATACCTAGTGGCGTCATATCTATATGTCCCTTGACAAAACGGTATCCTTGAGATATTCTTTAACTCGACGAGCAAAGTGATCTCTACTTTGCTTTCGCAAATATACAGATTTTGAAAAGGAGGCACCAAAGTGCCAAAGAAGAATTTTTCGGATACCGAAAAAGTTGAACTAGTACTTGCCAGCATGAAAGATGGAGTTGTAGTTAAGGACTATTGCGCTCAACATAGGATTTCTCGAAGCTCCTATTACATCTGGAAAAAGGATCTGCTGAATCACCTATCTAAAGGGATAAACCGCATCACTAAAAGGTCACGTCCGAAGGCTGGAAAATTTTAGGTTGTGAGGATTGGTGAGCAGAGATTAAGCATTTCTTACTCTGCTTATCGAAATTGATAGTTATGTTTGGCGAAGGAGACATGGTTGATGAATGCCATTAGTTTACGCATCCTTCCCGTTTACTCGGAGGAACATTCTGACCCTGCCCAGCAGATTGGCTCGATGCACTTGTTAAAGCACCAGGTCGAGACTTTGACGGCCTATAATGACCCCCAAGTGGATGTTATCTTTAACACGGCGATGACGGGTGATGGTAAAAGTCTGGCTGCGTATCTGCCGGTATTCGAGAAGCAGAAAACCATCGTCGCTATGTATCCCACCAACGAGCTGGTGCAGGATCAGTACAATGCTCTGCCGGGGTATGGGGAACGCCTGGGCAGGTGTTTACCACGGTACAGTACTATGTACAGCGACAAAATTACTCAATTGATGGTTGAGCATGATAATCAGGTGCGCCTGGAAGAAGTGCGCAAGCTGCTAGAGAAAAATGGCATTCTGTTGACAAACCCTGACCTGATTCATTTGATGATGAGCCATCAATACGGCTGGGATCACCAGCGCAAAGAATTGCCCGTCACCATAGGAGCCTATTTTGACTACTTCCTTTTTGACGAATTCCATATCTTCGGCGTGCCTCAAGTTATCTCAGTGATGAATATGCTGGGATATCTGATGGTCAATTATCGTGATAGGCCTGCCGAGCGCAAGAAGTTTATCTTTCTGTCAGCCACTCCGAGTACACTCATGAACGATCTGCTTGAGCGTGGTGGTTTGCGTTACAAAAAGATCGAAGGAAGTTATCGCTCTACAGAGCAGTCAGGGTACCGCCGTATTTTACAGCCATGCGAGCTCGAACTGCATGCCATAAGCCAGGAGGCTTCAACCGAGGCGTGGATAGTGGAACACCTAGAAGAGCTTCACGGCTTCTTTAAACAGCACAAAGACTCGAAGGCGGCTGTTCTGGTCTATTCGGTGGCGACCGCTCGCCGCCTGTATACGCGACTGAAAGACTATTTTGAGCCACACGGTATTACAGTTGCTGAAAATACGGGTTTGACCCATCGTGATAATCGCCGGACTTCATTTGAAAAACATATCCTGGTGGGTACCTCGACGGTTGATATCGGCGTTGACTTCCGTATCAACTACCTTATCTTCGAGGCGTACAACGCCGGTTCATTCTTGCAGCGTTTTGGCCGCCTGGGACGCCACGATGGTTTCCCGATCTATCGCGCCTATGCACTGCTACCTCGCTTTGTGCTTGAGCGGCTGGCAGAAAAATTTGGCGTGGAGGCGGAGGTAGAACGTCCCAATTTCAATGCTGCCATAAATGAAGCATTTCCCGCGGAGGCAGAATTTAAGAGCTATACGCAGCGGTGGGGCGTCGTGCAGGCTGCCCAGGTGTTGGCGGAGTTGCAGGGCCAGAGTAAAAGAGATGCGAACGAGGCTTTTAGCGGTGCGTTGACGGAGCAATATGAACTGTTCTACGGTAAACCGGAACAGTCCTTGATGGCTAAAGCACTGAAAAAGTATTGGGCTATTCGTGGAAAACAGCCCGAAATGATAGCCGAGTTGAATAGCTTTCGTGGCCTCAGTCCGCTCTCATGTGGAGTATGGGACACCGATGGTCATCTGCAAACCTATGATCTTTTCTTCTTACTGGCAAATACAGAGTTTGAAGTGATGACCGGGACGTTGTTCATGCAAGAGGTAAAGCGGCAAGGGCTGGAAGAACGGGATTTTAAGGAAAAACTCCTCTATCTCAAAATTCAGAAATTTGTACCGGAACTCCAGCAATTGATACTGGGCTTACCACACGATCTTGGTGAATACGCGAACACGCTGCATCAAGTACAGGTGCTGGACAATTTCTTTGTGCGTGAACCATATTTTAGCGGGCGTGACCAGGTGAACCGCAGCCTCAAAGCGCGGAGCCTCACCTGCATTTTGAGCGATATGGGGCGTAGAGAACTCAAGCAACGGCTAAACCTGGGCTCGATGTTTCCGATACAGCGATTGCAGGATAAAACCGGGGCTGAATATGCGGTGGTCTTTGGGCAGGAGGCTTTGTTACTCGACTCGCTGCTCTTCTGGCGCAAAACCAGGGGCGACCTGGCTATGTATCTGTGACTATTGAGAGTTTCTCACCGCCTATGGCGGCTTACTGATTGGTATTTGTTGCTGCACAGCCCTCGGCAACCATGCAGCAACAAAACAAAAAGGAGTGGACGTGTTTTATCTGGATTTTCTTAAGAATGCGGTTGACCCTGCCGATCATGTGACACGCTCATTTATTGAGCACATGATCCCCAGGCTGATGGAGCATTATGGAGTTCGGTCGGCGAAAGGAGGCGACCATACAAAAAGTACTCGCTTAGATGAGCAGACAAAACGCAAATTTGAGGAAAAAGGTGACCAAAGTATGCTCAGCCACCAGTTGAATGGCATTTTCCCCACTTTGCGCCTGCTGAACATACTTGAAGCTGAAGGACTTGTTACTGTGCCGTTTTCAGAGACCGAGCGGCAGGTGTACATTCTAGCGTATCTCATGCACGATGTGGATAAGATAGTAGACATGCAGGGGGTGGAAACGAGGACACGCGAAGACATCGAGAGGGCGAAAGACCTGGTCGCGGAACAATTGCGCATGTGCAATGTAGAAGCATTCCTACCCAATTTTGCCAGCTATCTCGAAGACATCGCGTACCTGGTGGTCAATACGCAGCGAAAGTGGGGCACAAATTTGCACACCTACCTCTGGCGTTTCCAATTGCCGGAGCGGCGTATCCTTGTGTTGCGGCATCTCTGTACCTACTCTGACCATATTGCCTATCTTGTATCTTCGCCTTCAGCTATCCTGGAAGACGCTGAGACAAAAACATTAACCACTATTCTAGCCGAACTGAGTGACGATCAACTCGTCTTTACCTATCACCAACTGCGCGAAGTGCGGGGCCTGTTCACCAATGTGGTCAACAATGGCATGATCCAACTTTACACTGCTGGACAAGATGGCATCTGGCCATACCTGTTCTTCTCCAATGGCGTGGTCTACATCAAACGCAAAGCGCTCCAGCTGGCGTTTACCAACGAGCAGATTGTGGAAACCGTGCAGGCACGCTTGCGTGAGATATGTGCCGGAGCTATTAAAAGCCATGCACCTGGATTTAAGTTTAGCATTCAAGGCATCGCCAAGCATCCAGGATACTACTTTGAGTTTTTATCGCTGGAGGAATATGCCGAATTGCTGGCACGATTTACTATTAAGGGCACTGGCAGGGATATTTCAGCGGGACCCCTAGAAAAAGTGCGCCAGATGCAAGCTAATGGTGAGATAGCTGCGGGTATTCCTGCTGATTTCACTTCTGATATCCGTATCGGCATATTGAGCCGCTTCTTCTCAGTGATTTTTGCTTCAATGTTAGGTATGCTCGATAAGCAGCAGGATGCCTTGCGGGAACAAGTTGAGCGGGAAGTTGTGAAGCACCTTGGCTTGTCACCGTATTGGATGCAGGCACAGACTATTCCAAACAAAGGTGGTGTTGAATATCGCTGGTTCTGGTTGGGTGCTTGCTATCTCCGCGATCACCCTGGTATTGATGCTTATGATGGTAAGGGCAACCTGCTGGAGGTCTTTCACTCCGCGTTACATCTTGTCATCATGCTTGCGGGCGAGGAACTGCGCAAGCAGATGCCTCAACGTTACTTGAATCACTTATCCCGCTATCTGGATGGCGTTGTTGAGGTGCCACTCTCGATGCGTGTCGGAGGAACTCTACCTGATTTTCGGGCCGAATTGGAACGGTACGCGGGGGCGAAAAGTAAAGGGCGCAAGCTCATCTGCACGCTGTGCAATAGTGCTTATCCCACCGAGGAACATTCGGACAACGCGGTACTCTTCCAGCCCTGGGTATACAAGAACAAGCTATCGCTGTACGCTGGCAAAAATGCCGGGGGCATCTGTGTTATCTGTGCCCTTGAACTGATGCTGCGACAGATACTGCTTAAAGGACATTTGCGCCTGACCGGCAGTAAGTTTGAAGCTCTCAAGACTAAATACCTCGCTGTCTATCCTAACTTTTTCTTCACACCGGAGACAGGAGCCATGGTGCAGGGGGTACTCGATCAACTGCAGGATGTCAACTTCTTTACCATACGTCGCCAACTAGGGCGCAAAGATATTACCGTTCAGGATTTGTTGCAGTTAGATGTGTTTACAGCCCCACAAAAGGCGAAGACTCCACAGGTCGTTATTTACGACGACGATGGTGATACCGAAGATGAAGAGCCAGGCGGAGATGAGGAACAGGAGGAGGTAGCAAGTACGGTCGAGCGCAGCTATCTCAAGTATGGGTACCCGAAAGATAGCTATCCAGGCCTGTGTTTCTTCGGTATGAGGGCAGGCAAGGATGACAATGATACGTCAACCTGGGCTATGCCCGCCTTCCTGGCCCTGGCTCTGCCGCTGGTGACAAATACGAAAGTGGTGATCTCGGAGATGTCACTGCCGCTGTTCTCATCAGGGCATGATTTCCGCGAGACCGTGATCTTTGACGCGCCACATCCCTACCTGGACCGCCTGATGAAAGGCAAGCGCGTGCGTGTCAACGAGCTGATGCAGAAATTACGAGTGCTTTCAAGCGTCTATCAAGTCAACATCGATACCTATGCGAAACAAGGCAAACCAGAATGGAAGCACCTGAGCAACATCGCTCGCGATTTGGAAACTGACCCCTTGTATTTGTTTAGTTATCTGCGTAAGCAACAACGGCGTGATAGTCGAGATTTTTTCCCCGAAAACGATGTGAAACAGTACATGAACATCTATAAAATGATGTTAGATTTGGAGGAAGATTTGGGTAATATTCAACGTTGTGTAGACCGCTATGTGATCTTTTACAGAGGCGGCTACCAATCACACTCGATTTTGAAACCTGTTGATATCATCGCCAAAGCGATCATCAACAGTCCCCTGAACACAGAGCGCGATGATTTGCTCTGGCAAATCCAAGGCGAACTGAAGAACTGGCTTGACCGTGTGCGCAGTCACCAGGCAACAGGCTATGCCATGTTTTGGGGTAAGGACATCGACGCCAAAGAGGCTTCCGCTCTAGAGGCCTTTGTCAAAGGCTTTTACGATGAGGTCTTCACAGACTATTGCCAGGGTGAGCGCGGTATATTGCGCAGCCGTATCAACCGTTTCAAAGATGGCTGTGAGGCATATTATACCAACCTGCGCACAGCCCAGCGCATCCATGAACAAGAACCAGAGCGAGCAGCGCAACCCGGCGTATAGCTTCTATACCCAAAAATGAAATGTAGTGGTAGCCCTTGCGGCTGTCAGGTAACGCACCGATGAACACGTAAATAAAGAAGGAGTAACTCATCATGTTTTTGCAAAGTCTACAATCCCTTAACGTTTTCCACCAGGATATCCCCAAGTTGCCGATGGGCAAGTATGCCCATATTATCATGCTGCGCGAGACGAACTCGTTTGCCCTGTTTCAGACCGATGGGGAGCTAAACATCAGCCGTGTTAGCCTGGGGCGGAAAGAACAGACTCCCGGTACGCGCATCGTGCTCTTCAAACGCAAACAGTCCACGCCAGAGCGTTTGACCGGTCGCGAGTTGTTGCGCCGCTATGGCCTTGTCGATAACTGCAAATACAATACCGCCGATTTTTGCAAACGCTGCCCCGATTGTATCTACTACGGTTTCGCCATTGGCGATTCAGGCTCGGAACGCTCGAAGGTGCTGGTCGATTCGGCTTTTTCGATCACCGGCTACGATATGTCCCACCAGCAATTCACTTTTAACGCGCCATCTGAAAATGGCACAATGAGTGAAGATGGCAAGATGAAGACAGCTCTGGGCGAGCAGGATTATGTGCTGCCGCAGGTCTACTTCCCCTCGGTCGTCACCATCAAAGATCCAACCGAGGCTGAGTTTATCTACGTGCTGAACAATATCTTTCGTACAAAGCGTTATGGCGCACAGAATACTCGCACAGGAACAGTAGAGAACCATGTCACAGATGTCATCTTTTCCGATGGTGAAATTTTCTCTAACTTGCAGTTAACCCAGAGCATTTACGATACCCTGGCACCAGAGCACCGAGCGAAAACACCCCTACCACAAGCTGCTGTTCTTGAAGCCATGGAATCCTCTGTACAAACCTTGTTAGGAGAGGATGGCGTCGTGGCCCAACACTTCGCAGGTGAACGGCTCCAAAACTTGCTCCAGGAGACGATGCAGATTACCAGTGACGAAGCACGCCTGACCGCTTTGTTGACGCAGGCGAATGCCGAGGCGAATCGCTATGCCCAGGCATATGGTGTAGGCGCCAAAGAGGCAAAGGCCAAGAAGTAGGAGCAGACGATGTTTATTACAATCTGCCACCTCACATTGCATGACTATCTTTTCTACGCCTCGCGTGAGATGGGGCGTCTCTATGAGACAGAGAAATACCTGCATAATTATGGGCTGACCTATGCGCTTGGGCTAGCGAAGTCTCCCTATTCAAATCTGGCGCAGGTGCCGCGCTATCAGGAGGACTTGGATAGCATCAATAAGCAAGGGGTGTATGTGACACCAGCGCATCCCTTGCGTTACACCTTCTCGTTCAGCACCTTCAAGATGGCAAATGTGAACTACTACAATTTCACGCCGCAGATCAGTTCAAACCAGGTCGTGTTTGGGCGATCAAAGGAACTCGCGCCTGAGAGTACTTTTGAATTTTTTGTGTTGAGCGGTAAAGAAGAGGTGCTGCCACGTTGGATACGCCTTGGGAAATGGATGGCAAAAGCACGAGTCGATGTCAAGGGCCAGGGAATTGCGCGGGCAAAGCAGGGAACATTCCGGGCGGACGGTGCCCTAAACCCGCTTGATCTCTCACTGGTGCCAGAGAATTGCAATATTGTATCAATGGCTCCCGCCAGCCTGATTACCAACGTCTCCTGTACTGGCAGTTATTATGAGCTTGAGTATGACCATGGCGGCTCTAAGCGAACCATTCGTCTACCAATGGAGATGAGCTATCAGCCTGAGCGTAACCGGCGTTTGTCCGCCTGAATGTGGAGTGTGCTTCTCTTGCTGGAAAGCACACACTCCACTACGATAGACGACAAGGAAGGAAGCCTATCATTATGGATATATCACCTACCTCCTCAACTCCGGCCAAACTCTACGCCCTCCATCTCAAGCTGCGGCCGCTGGAACGCGGGACGCTTATGCCCTTTTCAGGTGAGTTAGTTCATGCTGCCTGGCTGGATTGGATTCGGGCTGCCGCGCCCGATGTCGGGCATATGCTGCATGATGGCAACAAACGACGGCTTTTTACCTGTTCAAGCCTGCAATTTCCTCTTTCTGATTTGAGGATGCGTGAGGCGGAACGAGGGAATGTACACCTATCTGTTGACCCTGAAAAAACCTACACGGTGCGTATCACCCTGCTGCTGGGCGAACTGTTCCCACTGTTTTATCACTCCCTCATGCACTTCAACATGACCACTTTAGAAGCCAAGAACCATCCCTTTATGCAGATTGGCAAACAGCAATTCCTCCTTGAAGAAGTCATCGCCGATACCGATGATCGTTCCGGCTGGACCGGCTTTACCTCGTTTGCTCATCTCGCAGAGAAGGCCAGCACGCTCAAATTGGCTACGATAGAACCGTTGAAACTGGAATTTGCCTCACTGACCACGTTTAACAGGGTCGCCGCCAAAAATAAAGTGTATGGCAACCATTACGCACGTCTACCACTGCCCCAGTACATCTTCCCCGGCTTGGCGAGACGCTGGCAAGAACTGGCACCGACAGAACTGGCTCCCTTGGTGCAGCAGGAGCGTATCGAGCAATATATCCAGGATGAGGGAATGGTTATCGAGGATTACGATTTAAAGACGCACTGGGTTAGCTTTGTCAACAATCCACAGCGCGGCTTTGTCGGAACGTGTAAATATCACTTACGTGGACCTGACGAAGCACCTACCCCGGAGGCTCTACTGACCGTACGCCAACAGTTACTCTTGCTTTCCCAACTGGCGTTCTACAGTGGTATCGGATACAAACCAACGATGGGCATGGGACAGGTGCGTCCCTTGTGAACAGAGAGGCTTGCCATGCTTGATGAACCTGGTGGAGATGCGCTCTCCATTTCTTACCTCAATGCGCTGGAGTACTGTCCGCGCCGCTTTTACTACGAGTGTGCCTTAAGCGAGTTTCTAGACAACGCTCACATCGCCGAGGGAACCATACGTCACGAGAGAAGCGATAGCGGGCGCACCACGACCGAAGACGGTGTCACCACCCTGCGACGCGTCTGGGTCTGGTCGGATCGCTTGAATTTGAGCGGCTTCGCCGACGTAGTAGAGGAGTCCGAGGGAACATTGCTCCCTATCGAATACAAGAAAGGGAAAATGGGAGAGTGGCTCAACGACCATGTACAACTCTGCACACAGGCGTTGTGCTTGGAGGAGATGCTCAATTGCACGATTCCCCTTGGCTACATTTTCTATTTCGGCTCCGCACGGCGCGAAGAGGTCGTTTTTACGGCTGAACTACGTTCGCGTACAGAAAAGACGATCCAGCACGCATTTACACTCTTAGAGCGCGGTGTCCTTCCCCCTCCGCTGATCGGGAAACACACAAAACGCAGCCTCTTACCGGCGTTGCATCCTAAGTGTCGAGATTGTAGTCTGGAGCCTCTCTGCTTACCACGTGAAGTATTCACCTTAGAGCAGAAAGAACTGTCCTCGTAAGTTTTCCAGATGGGGTTGATAGGAGCAGCTAGCCCCTATTCAGCGGCGTGACAGGAGGGATAGAGGTAGTTACTGTGATTAGTATATCATGCATATTTTGTCCTTCTATTATTCAGCGGCGTGACAGGAGGGATAGAGGTAGTTACTAAGGCACGCAACGTTGATAGGAGCAGCTAGCCCCTATTCAGCGGCGCGGGGATGCTACTCATTTGTTTTCATATCCTCTTGCTGCCTGTGGCAGCAATCAAAGAAAAGAAACGTGTACATCGGGTTATAGTAAAGGAAAAGAATGGATGGCAACACTGTATCTCAGTGAGCAGCAATCGATCGTCAAGAAGCGCGATGGATATCTCATCGTACAATATTCTGGGCCGGATAAACACAAGATTGAAGTCCCTCTCATCAAAGTCTCACAAGTAGTGGTTTCAGGAGATGTGACATTGACAACGCCTGCTGTGCATACTTTATTAGAGGCAGGTATAGAAATCTGCTATCTTTCTATGTACGGGCATTTTCGTGGTCGGCTTTCTCCACCAGTAGCGAAAAATGTCTTCTTGCGCCGCGAGCAATACCGTGCTCATGTTGATCCGCAACGCGCATTAAAAGTAGCTCAGTCCTGTGTGAAAGGGAAATTAGAGAATATGCGCACGCTCCTCTTGCGCTCCAATCGGCAGTTGCAGGATAGTGAAATTGCTGATGCCGCTACCACGATTCAGCACATGATTCGTGAGGTGCCTCGTGCTGCAACCCTTGGTTCGCTGCTGGGATTTGAGGGCAACGGGTCCGCTGCCTACTTCAGAGTATTCGGGAAATTAGTCCGCGGCTCAATGACCTTTACGCATCGCCGCAGGCGTCCACCAACAGACCCGGTGAACGCGATGTTGAGCCTGGGTTACACCCTGTTATTGCACCAGGTATCTGCAGCCGTCCAGATTGTTGGTTTTGATCCATACGCAGGCTTTTTACACCAACCGCGTCATGGTCGCCCTGCCCTAGCCTTAGACCTGATGGAGGAGTTTCGACCGATCATCGCGGATTCGGTCGTACTCAATATCATCAACCATCGTATTCTGACCGAGCAGGATTTTCAGGAAGAGCTAGGGGTGGTCCATTTGAAAGCGGATGCACGCAAGAAATTCTATGCCAAGTTTGAGGAGCGTCTCCAGGAGGAATTGCAGCATCCCCATTTCGAATACCGCACGAGTTATCGGCGATGTATAGAATTACAGGCGCGGCTCTTAGGAAAGTGGCTCACCGGTGAAATCCCTGCGTATCTCCCATTGGGTGTTCGCTAGCCGTGAGTGACCATCAGCGACGTGGCAACGAAAGTATGCTTTATGTGGTGAGCTACGATATACCCGACGATCGCCGCCGGACACGAGTGCATAGCGCACTGACCGGCTTCGGAACCTGGGTGCAGTATAGTGTCTTCGAATGTTTTCTCGACCGGAAGCAGCGTGTATTACTGCAATCTCGCCTGTTAAAAGAGATTCTCCAAAGAGAGGACACCGTTCGCATCTATGGTCTATGTGCTACCTGTACGTCAAAGGTCGAAGTATTAGGACAGGGAGAGATACCCCGCGAAGATGATATCTATTTGTTGTAGTTGCTGGCCGTTTGCGAGGCACGCGGTGGTGGAAATGCCAAGTGCGATGCCTCGCAACATAGGGTAAATGGCTCATTGCTCTTCCCAAGCTCTTGCAATTATCAGTATCTTCGTATATGCTGTCAGTAGATTATGCGGTAGGACCTTTTGAGAGCCCTTTCAACCTCTGCCTCGCAATCAATACCATAAAACGGCTTTTAGAGCCTTGCGAGGCTTGTGGCCGTCGCCAGGGGTCTGGCATCTCGCCTGAGATTGAAACTGAGTAGGGAACAGGGTCGCCCTTCCGTTCTATGAAGTCGCCAGGGGTCTGGCATCTCGCCTGAGATTGAAACCATCATCCGAAACGACCCGCA